>CAIMMA010000263.1 GCA_903842475.1 uncultured bacterium | reverse complement strand
GGACGCTACCTACCGCCAGCTGCTGGGCGCCGTTACCTCCTTTAAACCCTTCTTGGCCAAACATTTGCTGTGGATGCGCAGTATCGCTCCCTTGCACCTGAAAGACTTCTATGATTTGCCCAAACAGGTCGCGGCGTTCCTGTCGCCCCGGCCATGGTTGACCACGGGCGAACAGCTTGCCGCGCAGGCGGGTGAATCGCCGGTGCTCGTCTTGGTCTGTATGATAACCGCCGTGCTGCTCTGGAAGAAAGGGCGTCTGCGTCTCCTCCATGAAGCGTTGGTCAGCCGGGCCGCCGATCCTGCCACCTACAGCTTTGCCCTCACTCTGAAGATCGTCGGGCTGACCTTGCTGCTGGCCCTGCCATGGCCGTTGCTGCTGCTGACACTTGGCTGGCAGGTGCAGCTGCTGGCTGAGGCAACAGGGGACTCGCGGGCCGTGTCGGCCGGTCTGCTCAAATTGTCGTACCGGTTTTTTCTCCTCCGTGGCTCCATATGCTGCTCGTGCCTAATGGGCTGGCCGCCGGATTTTTTCATTGGTCGGAAGCGACCCTCAAGCTGCTGCGCCGGGAAACCAATTGGCTGCAGTGTACCTTCCTCCCCGCCGTCTTGATCACCCAGGTGGCTTTTTCCGCAAATTACCATGCCGGCGGCGGGTTTGCGTTTGCCCGCCTGGCCTTTTTGATCACCTTGGCGACCCTGGCGTTTTCTTTTTACCGCATCCTGCATCCCGGGACCGGGGTCTGGCATGGTTTCTGTGCGCACAACCCGCAGCGGATTGTCGTCCGCCTGTATCCGGTCTTTTTTTCCCTGGTGATGCTGCTGTTCCTGCTGTTCAGCGGCTTGATTTGGGGGGGATTCATCAACTCGGCGGGCCTGTTGATGAGCCGTGTTATCAGTAGCCTCTGGCTGGCCCTCGGGTTGATTGTCGGTCATCAGCTGATCGTGCAGTGGTTGATCCAGTCGCGACGCAGACTGGCTATTCTGGGGGCTGTGGAACATCGTGCCTCCGTCCGGCCTGCTGAGACGGGCCAGCAGGCGACAGGCCCCGAGGTTGAGTCCGAACCGGCGGTGGACCTGAACATCCTCAGCGCCGACAGCAGCAAACTGCTCAACACCTTGGTGGGGATCGCCGGCCTGGTCGGACTCTGGATGGTTTGGGCCGATGTGCTGCCGGCCTTGCGCATCTTTGATCAATTTATTCTTTGGAAGCACACCGTCGGCACCGGCAGCGAAGCCAAGCAGATGCCGGTCACCGTGGCAAATGTCGGCCTTGCGGCCCTCCTCGGCGTCAGTATCTTAACGGCAATCCGGCATTTCCCCTCGCTCCTTGAGATCGTACTGCTTCGTCACCTGAACATGACGGCCGGCGGCCGCTATATCGCAATCACGCTGTCTCGATATGGTATCGGCGCTGTGGGGCTGTTGTTTGTCATCGATATCCTTGGCTTCAGCTGGGGACAAATCCAATGGTTGGTGGCGGCGTTGGGGGTTGGTATCGGTTTTGGCTTGCAGGAAATCGTTGCCAACTTCATCAGCGGCATCATTATCCTGTTTGAGCGCCCCATCCGGGTGGGCGATGTGGTCACCGTCGGCACCACCGACGGGGTGGTCACCCGAATCCGGATGCGCGCCACCACTATTCGCGATTTTGACAGAAAAGAACTCCTGGTGCCGAACAAGGAATTTATTGCCGGCCGGCTGCTCAACTGGTCCCTCTCCGATCCGGTGACTCGAATTATGATCCCTGTCGGTCTCGCCTATGGCAGTGATGTCCAGCAGGCCATGGCCTTGATGGTGGAGGCGGCACAAGAAAATTCCATGGTGATGGGGGATCCCCTGCCGATCACAACCTTCGACGGTTTCGGCGATAATGCCCTGCTGCTTACCCTCCGCTGCTTTGTCGGTTCGGTGGATTACCGCATCCCGGCCCAGAGCGATCTGCATAAAAGCATCGACTTGAAATTCCGTGAGGTCGGCCTCTCGATGGCCTATCCGCAATGCGATATCCATCTCGATGCAACCAGACCGCTTGATATCAGAATGCTCAGGGGAAGCGTTCCTGCTCAGGGCAAGGAAATGTAAAGGTACTGGGCTCCCCCTGCCAGATTACCGCCGAAACGAAAATAAACGGACGGCAATTCAATTGTGCAGAAGCTGTTTTAGCTGCTCACTTAATCCTGCAAGGTGATACGGCTTGGCAATGACGCCCTTGAACCCATAGTCTTTATAATCAGCCATAACCGGGTCGTAGCAGTAACCGCTGGAAACGATCGCCCTGGCTTGAGGATCAATAGCAAGTAATTTCCGGATAGCCACTTCTCCTCCCATGCCGCCGGGCACGAGCAAATCCATAATAACGGCGTCAAAAGGCCGGCGTAATCGCTGGGCATGACTGTATTTGGCGAGGGCCTCTTCACCGTTGACAGCAAGTTCAACATGGTAGCCAAGATGGTTGAGCATGGTTTCGACGACCTGAAGCACTATCTCGTCATCATCCATGACCAGTATCTTTCCCTTGCCGGCAATGCATTCCGTAGCTTTCCGGGTCGTTACAGGTTCGGCTTGCGCGGCGGCAGCGGGGAGATACAAGGAAAAGGTGGTCCCTGCGCTGGCACTTGATTCCACCGCAATATGGCCTTCATGTTTTTTCATGATCGAGTAGGCTGCGGCCAACCCCAGCCCGCGTCCGGCTTCCTTGGTGGTAAAATACGGATCGAAAATATTATTGAGATCCTTTGCCGGTATGCCGTTCCCCTGGTCCTTGATGGCAATTTTAACGAACCTGCCGCGCGGTAATGGCAGATCATTATCTTCTCCGATATGCACATTTTCACAAACGACCCCGATGATCCCGCCATTTTGCATGGACTGGTCCGCGTTAATCAGGACGTTGGTCATCGCCTGGCCGATTTGATTGTCATCAGCGTCGACATTCCAGAGATCGTCGGCAATTGTATATGCACAGGTTGATTTTGCGCCGCTTAAAGCGAATTGTCCGCAGGCCTTGATCCTCTTCGCGATCGAAAAAGAGTGTTTTACCGGGGCGCCACCACTGGAAAAAGTGAGAAATTGCTGGGTTAAGGTTTTGGCCCGCAGCGAAGCGGTTTCGGCAACGGTCAGGCGTGCATACGCTTCTTCAGTCGGCGACAGCATCATTTTGGCAAAAGAGATATTGCCCATGATGGCCATAAGGATATTGTTGAAATCGTGGGCTATTCCACCGGCAAGAAGTCCCAGTGATTCAATTTTCTGGATCTTGAGCAGTTCTTCGTCAATCCACTTGCGTTGGGTGACATCTTCGTACGCTCCCAGTACGCCGATTATGGTATCGTTGGCATCTCGAAGCGGCACCTTCGACATGGAGAGCCAACGCTGTTTACCCTCAAGGGTGGTATGCATCTCCTCATAGTGCAATTGGGGCGTTCCGGACGCCATAACGGCGGCATCGTCTCGGTGATACATCTCTGTCTG
>CAIMMA010000262.1 GCA_903842475.1 uncultured bacterium | reverse complement strand
TTCCTTTACTTTGAGCCATTTTTTTTCAGCCTCTTCAAATTCCTGTTTGGCATCCATGGAGGCAAGGTGCGCCTTGAGGTTGATTTTTTCCCGTTCCACCTGCAACTTCTCTATTAATTTGTCAAACTCTTCTCTGATTTCCATAAGATGCCTCGTCGTTATCTGTTTTCAGGTTGCCTTGATTGGTCCGCTTCATAAGAGGTAGCATGGTTAGAATGCATAACTTTTTTTATTATAACCATTTTGTTGAAGTCTGGGGGATAACGATAAAGATTTGTAGGGATGAGTTTTTTGAGGATCTTGAGTCATGCTTCAGTGCTGGTACGCCAGTACTCTTTAAACAACCAGCTGCACTCTTTAATCCTGGAGCTGATCTAGCTTTCCTGGTTCCGCGCCAGTCGGCTTAAATTAAGGCTGTTGCCGTTGCTTGATCAGGGCGGATATTTCATCGCTGAGCAGGCTGATGTTGTGTTGTTGCGCTTTGACCCAGGCGTCATGCCCCCCTCCTGCTGTCAGTTGTTCGCTGAATTTGCTCAGGCGAGTGACTGGCGCTGATTTTCCTTTAGGATCGATCAAGGTCCAGCGGACGGCCAATTGCGCCTTCGTATTCAGTTCCCCATTCATTTCCAGGATATCGAGCAGCACCTGACAGGTCGGCTCAAGATACTGGTCTCCCGGAAAAAGGTACACCTGTTCCGTGCCCAGTCTGCCGGCCAACTGTTCGGCAAGGGCGCGGGAGAATTCCCGGTCGACCTCACCGGTCCAGCGGTGATAATCACTGAGTCGGTAGGGGCCATCGATTCCCCCGGTGGCAATTTGTGATTTTTTCAAGACATCGGGGGTGTGGACCGGGCCGACGCTCAGGATGAGGGGAGTGCGGCGCTGCTCAGTGGATTTTTTTATGTCCGCACCGAGCAAGCTGTAATAGGCCACTTGGGGGGAGGCCCCGCTGCAGGCGCTCATGGCCAAGCCGATCAGCGCTGAAAATAGGGCAAAACGCAGGGATGTCATCAAATTACTCATTGGTTTCTTTCTCCTTGCCGAAGATGATCGACTGCGGTCGGTTTTCCAAGGTGCCCGCCAGATCACGGAAAGCGCGGAGGGTCTGGGTTAATTCCTCCAGAGCTTTTTTGGTATTGTAATTCAGGGGCGAGTCCTTGCCGATGCTCCGCTGCAGTTCAATTAAGGTTTTTTGCATTTCTATGATAGTTGCCTGCAACTGCGGCGCCGTCTGCTGGTTGAAGGTCTTCCCCAGTGCGCCCAGCTCTTTGACGGTGTTCCGCGTTTCCTGCAGCACCAGCTGCAACTCCCCGCCAATCTGGTCGAACCGGACCTTCTCAAGGTTGGTGATGATCTTGCTCAGGCTTTCCTGCAGTTTTTCAAACGATCCCGGGATGGTCGGTACCATCGGCAATCCGTCGCGATAGGAAAGGATAGCTTTGGGGGTATCCGGGGCGAAGACCAAATTCACCATGAGTTGACCGGTCAGCAGGTTGGCGCTTTGCAGCTGCGCCCGGATGCCTTGTTGTTCGACCAGCGCCTTTATAAAAGCGTCGGGATCTTTTTCGATCATTTGCAACGCTTTTTCCTTTTGGGCCGAACTCACCCGTTCCGGTTCCATGGCAACAACCACGGGGACCGTGAATTTTTTGGTATCGATGTCGAATTCCAGTTTAAGGTCGACGACCTCGCCCAGTTTGATACCATAGAGCTCAACCGGTGCGCCGATATTGAGGCCCCGCACCGATTCGTCGAACAGGAGTACGTAGTACTTGCGGACCGAGTATTTTTTCTCCTGGGTGGCGTTCCGGTCGGCATATAAATAGAATCTGTCGTTTTCTTTGGCTTCCTCTCCCGGTGTTGATTCCTTGAGTACATCGAAGGCAATGCCGCCGCTGAGAATGGAAATCATCGATTGGGTATCGACTTTGAGCCCCTGGGCATTGAGGGTGACATCGAAGCCGCTGGCATTCCAGAAACGGGTGTTCTCCGTGACCCGGGTATGATGCGGCGCTTCGATGAAAATCTTGATGTCCACCGCCTTGCCGTCCTTGTCAAAGTTGTAACTCACCACCTGGCCCACCTGGATCTGGCGATAGTAGACCGGGGAGCCGACATCAAGGGAGCCGAGGTTGTCGGCCTGGAGCGTGAATTGTCGTCCCGGTTGGTCGATGGTCACCAGCGGTGCAACCTCCAGGCCTTTGAAGGATCGGGCGGGCGCTCCCGCTCTGTTGCCGTCAATGCCGATGTAAGCGCCGGAGAGCACGGTACCCAGGCCAGAGACGGAGCCTCCGGTTATCCTTGGCCGGACCACCCAGAATTTGGTCTGGTCGGTCAGGTACGGCTCGCTGCCTTTGATCATTTTGGCGGTAACCACAACTTTTGACGCATCCCCGCTCAGCCCAATCGTCTCGACCCGGCCAATTTCAACATCTTTAAATTTGATTTTGGTTTTGCCGGCTTCGAGGCCATCGGCACTGGAAAAGGTGAGGGAAATGATCGGACCTTTTTCGCTGATCGCCTTAAAGGCCAGCCACCCACCAATCGCCAGGGCGACTATCGGTACGATCCAGATGACCGAGAATCCTCGTTTGGTCTGGATTTTGGCATCGGTTGCCTGTTGCTCGATTTGAGCACGGTTTGTCATATATCCTCCTCGATTGCATCCCAGATAAGTCGGGGGTCAAAACTTTCAGCAGCAAACATGGTGATGACCACCACTGCGGCAAAATAAACGGCGGCTGGTCCGGCTTCGATGGTAGCGATCGCGCCGAGTTTGACCAGTGCCACCAGGATCGTTACCACGTAAATGTCGACCATTGACCAGCGCCCGACCAGCTCGGTCAAACGGTACAGCCTGGTACGATCAACTGGCTTCCAGGTCGAGCGCAATTGCACACTGATCAGCAGGGAAATCAAAATAATCAGTTTGGCGAACGGTACAAAAACACTGGCCACAAAAATCACCAGGGCGATCTCCCAGGATCCGCTCTGGGCGAAATAAATCACCCCGCTGATGATGGTGTCGGCCTGGGTGGTGCCGAGCGACGAGGTGATGGTGATGGGGAGAATATTTGCTGGAATGTAGAAAATAATGGCCGCACAGATCAGGGCCCAGGTGCGGGCCAGACTGTTCGTTTTGCGGAGATGCAGGTGGGCGCCGCAGCGTGGACAGACATTGTGGGTCTCGTCCGGGGACGGCTTGACCAGCAGCTGGCAGTCGTGACAATTGAGCAGGCCAAGTTGACGGGCGGTGGCGGGCTTCATCGTCGCATATCCAGGCGATCCCAGAGCTGGGGAAGATCCAGACTCATAAAGGCCGCGGCCAGGACAAAAATCAAGGCGCCGAAGGAAAAAACAGAAATGCCGGGAATGATGGTCGCCATATGGCCCAGTTTGACCAGGGCGACCAGGATGCCGATCATGAACACCTCCATCATGCCCCAGGGGGCGACTTCCTGCACCAGACGAAAAACGCGGGTGGCGTGGGGGGCGGGCCGACGGTTACGGTGTAAGGGGATCAGGATATAGAGCAGTCCGGCCATCTGCGCCAGCGGCACCAGGGTGCAGGTGAGGAAGACGAGGCCGGACAATCCGTACAACTCCTGTTTCCAGAGTTCCTGGATGCCGGTGAGCAGCGTGGTCTCCTGGAAAAAGCCGCCACTTTTCATGGCCAGAAAGGGAAAACTGTTGGAAATGAAAAACAGCAGCAGCGCTGCCAGGGTCAGTGCCAGGGAAATGTCGATGCTGTTGGCGCGGTGCCGGCGGTATAACACCGCGCCGCAGCGGGCACAAACCAGCTTGACGCCGTTAGTTTTCGGTAAGCGGTTGAGCAGGTCGCAATCCGGACAGGCCACAATTTTGGGTCGACTTGCTTGAGCGTCTGCGTTGGCGTCTTCAACTTCAAAAAGTTGAGGCCCATGGTCGGGTGCGGGTGCTGCTTGCAAAAGTTCTGGGGCAGGGGAATGGGGCATGGCAGCATCTGTTCACGATAGATAAAGAATTCCGGCCCCTGGATTTTGCCAGGGGCCGGAATCGTAGCGTCCTCGATACAAGCTTTTTAATCGACGCTGGTCGAATCGCAACCTTTATTTATGAACCGGTAGGATCACGACCTCTTCATCGGTGATCGAGGTCTGCACCGGGTATCCGGCCAACACCCAGGCAGCGCCACCGGTATCGACGGCTAAGGCTTGTTTGTATCCCAATTCGTTGAGCAGCTTGGTGGCCAGGGCGGCACGTGCGCCGGTCTTGCAGTAGACATAGATTTTTTGGTTCAGATCGGGAAGGATTGCTGAATTCGAGCAATCCGCGGGGAACGTTTACCGAACCCAAGGGTAAGCAGAAGTGAGATTCCGTGCTTGTCCCCATAGTCCCTATCCCGGCGATGAAGTTCTTAGTTTTTTATGAAAAAACTCTATGCTATTCATGATATATTTCAATATAAATATATGGAGGGTAAAAATATTGCCTCTCGAAATATCTAGAGAACTTCGGGATATGGGACAGGCCCCCGTGGGCAGCGTCAAGGTGTGCGGCCTGTCCAACGCGCGGCCCTTTGGCAAACATTTTCCCCTTGCTCGCAAACGTGGTTCCCCCTCGGGCCATGCGGCATGGGCATGCAAAGATGAGTCTGCTGATAAGCGGCAAATACACCGGTGGATATAAAAAGCTGAGGGGATGACGAGGAACGCTGAAATCTGTTTCTTTTTTTAGGTCCGCAGGGTATCTGGTCGTTCACGTGTCCGCGTTTTAGACGATAGTGAGAGGCAGTTCGTCTCAATCCTTTGCTTCCGTTGTTCATGCGCACCACTGGCAGGATTTTCTCCGTGGAAAGCATCTGCCCATGCGGGGGGCGATGGTCGAGGGGGTGCTCGTCAAGGGCCGGCACAGGGGATCCCCGGATGACCGGAATTCTCCTTCGGCCGCAGTGGAGCAGTCGGGCTTGAGCGCAACAATTAATGATGATAAACTTTTGTATTTATAACAGATATATTACCTATTTTTATAGCAATGAAAGACAACAAACAGCCCTGTGAAAACATTTCATTTCTTGTCCGTTGCGGATTGCTCAGTAGTCTGATGCTGTTGGGCACAGGGGTTCCGTCAGAACCCCTGGCGGCGGGTTTCATTGTCCCCGAGGCGGTTACGCAACCAATTAAAGAATGTGCGGGACCCCGTTTCAATACCCTTGCTTGCGCACGCGGCATCGAAAAGACCCACTTGGCGAAAAAAAACCATGCCGTAACGCGTGTGAAAGATACCTTAAAGATCCAATTAGCCAAACGGACAGTGAGAGTCACCGACGCGACCACCAAGAATGGCGACAAATTGATCACCTATAGTTATCTCGGTTTTGATAACAAGCTCAATATCCATATCATCCTCGTGCAGCGTGAAGAGGGTGACGGGTATATGGTTATTCATCACTACTCCGGTCAACGGGCGCTCCCCTCCGGTTACCCGCTCGCCTCACCTGACGGAAAAAACTTTTTATCGCTCTCGGAAGATCTCACCGCCGGCAATGGTCCGAACAATATCGAAATCTGGAGAATCAGTGCGGGCCAGTTCAGCAAGGATGCCAATTTCGAGCCTGAATGGGGCCCGCACACGGGAAGATGGCTGGATTCAGGTCATGTGCAGATTGCCAAACGATGTTACGCCCCGACCGAAAGAAACAATGCTGAATTGAGGCCTTGCGGCGAGGCCAAGGTCGAATACTCCAAGGCGCGGTGGAAATTGGTTGAATGATCCTAGCCTCCGGACCTTGGTCCGTTGCTGGTGCCATTGCGATTCAATGAGACTTTTTGCTCATATTGAGAAGACGTGCGGTCGCTTGCGATACTGTCTGCCGGTTCGAATACGCGGGACAGTGGTTAAGCGGCCGTTTTATTTTTTAACCAATAAAACCGCCCGGCAATACTCCGCAGTTTTTGAGAGCCACCGTCCCTATCGATCTTTGACGCGTTGTCGGCTTCTTGCTCCCCCCCTTCCTGATATACTCTGCTTGCAAATGCTTTTTCGTCTTCCAATTTGTTGCTATCGGCTTGTTCCTTTTTTTTGTTCTCTGGTCTACATTTCTGCAAAAAAGAATATTTTGCGACATCGGTCTACGTTTTTGTCGGATTAGAACGCATACTGAGCGGTTCACTTTGCCGAAACGAAAGAGGTGCTGTCGCTTTATGTCGAAAGTACAAGTCGTTACCGATATTTTCAGGGCGGCTCGCAAGGGTGGAT
>CAIMMA010000261.1 GCA_903842475.1 uncultured bacterium | reverse complement strand
GGCCGTTGAGGTGGTATCTCTCGCAGGAGGGCTGATGGTATGTTTCCTGGAACAGAATATAGGAGCCGATACCGACTTCCTTGAGTTTTTGATAGTTATTGACGGTATTGGCGGCAATGTTGACGTCGACCCGACGGATTTCCCCGGAAAGATCGGCCTGGTTTTGATAGATCGTGCGCAGACAGTCGAGAATATAATCAAGCGGGCAGTTGGCATCGTTTTCCCCGGCCTCGAGCGCTAACCGCTTATGGCCCATGCCCACGATCTCGATGTCCTCATCCCAGACCTGCTCCATGGTCAGCTTGCGCCGCTTGAAACCATGACAATCGTAATACAAACAATACGCGCAACGGTTCACTCAAAAATTGCTGACATAGAGCGGGGCAAACATGACAATGCAGTTGCCGTAGATCGCACCTTTGATGCTGCGAGCCACCTGAAAGAGTCGCGGCAGATGTTTATCGTCCATCCGCAGCAGACTCGCTACTTCAAGATGGGTCAATCCGGCGAAACCGGCGGCCTTGTCGAGTATTGACACTATTTCGCTGTCCCAGCCAAGAAACCGTTCGATGGCGCAGAGCTGCTCGTTAATATCATACCCCATTTTAGGTCGCCCCACTGTTCCGGTCATCTCGATATCTTTTCGAACCTGGGGGCATCCAACTTCAATTCCTTGCCGATTATTGTGCAGGAAATACCGATGCGACCGGTTACAGCAATTGTTTCAAAAATGATAATAGAGGGGCAAACGACGCAAGGTCGGCTCCAAGGCACCTTTGATGACACTCTAGACAGCCTGGACCAGGGTATCATCCATAGGCTTTCACCCCCAAACCGCTAACAAGGAATATTATACTGATTACTCGGCGCCCACCGCTGCGTCAGCGACGCATACAGAAAATTGTTCCCTATATATATCATTATAATAATTTGTTTTTTGTAAAAAATTTTTTAAATAATCCATAAAAAGACTGCTTAAAATCAAAAATGCAGCTGCGTGGACAGCGACTTGCCTATGCCACACAATTGATTTACTCGTGCTCCCCACCACAACAGGGCTGTCCCGAAGGCTAAAAAAAGTACTGAAAAAAACCAATTTTCAAAAAGTAAAAAACCATACCTCATATTCATTCAATACTGTTGTTGGCAGCAATCCCCGCTCGCCACTCTGGCCTCTCGAAAAATGGCATGCTCGCGTTCTATTTTACCAGCACTTGTCTTTTGCCGATCACACATCCCTTCCGCCCCGCACTACTCCAACCAAGATGTCAGAAGATTGAGGCTACCGAGCCTGCTTTTTTGATCATAGCATGGCACAGGGTTTGCTTAACCTCAAAAAACCTTCTTTGCATCTACCATTTAACCTCAAGGCTGGAGCGGCATTTTCGGCAAACTGACACCCTGCTGACCCCCACAACCGTCTCCTCGTCGTATCGCCAGATACCAACTTGAAAAGCTAATTGGAATAAGCACCGGTTTAACATTTTTATCGCCCTGGGCGGCTTCGGAAAAGTTGGACTTTTTCCGGAGCCACCGTACTGATGTCTGATTCTATCGAACTATTCGATAGAATCAGACATCAGTGACAACCCATCAACAAAAGAGCATTGATTGTGCAATTATCCTACTGATATTTAATTATAAATATTGAAATATACACCTGTCCCCAAAAACGCACTTGGCGGGTGAGAACATGAAACGAATGAACCTGGAACAAAAATGGAATCCTCGGAGAAACGATGTCCTGAAGTGGCGCGACCATGATCGCCCCAGGAGCTTTTCCCTACAACATGCTCGGATACATTGGGCAACAGGGCCTGCTGGGATCGAAAGCACCGCTGTGACGCCCGGCCAAACGCAGACAATCAAGACTGTTACAGGGAACGGATGCATCTTGCCGCCCGCCTGATATCCAAAGGCAGGC
>CAIMMA010000260.1 GCA_903842475.1 uncultured bacterium | reverse complement strand
TTCCGGCGGCCAGCTCAGCGGATTCCTGCAGGCGCATGATTTTTGTCCGCGCGAAACCGTGATATTCAGGCAGAAAGGCTAACAGCGGCGGCGGCAGGGGGCGCTGATGGGTGGGGTCGAGGTAGAAGTTTGCCGTACCAACGACGATGTTTTCAGGGTTGGGCGTTTCCAAAATCAGCAGACCGCCGGGACGCAGCACGCGCAGGCCGTGGTGCACCAGCTGATCGAGGCTGGCGAAGGGGAGATGTTCGACCAGATGAAAGGCGGAAACAATGTCGCAGCTTTCGTCCGGCTGGTCGGCCAGCCAGATAAGGGCGTCGGCCGTCTCGACCCTCAGGTCGCGTTCACGGCAGGCGGAGAGCATCTGATCGTCCAGATCGATTCCCAGGGCGGCAATTCCTTGTTCTCGCAGCAATTCGAGCCATTCGCCCCGGCCGCAGCCGAGATCGACCACCAGAAGATTCCGGTGCAGCCTGCGGAGCTCTTCGACAAAAGGCCAATAGACCTGCAAACGGCTTTTGATCACATCACGGGAGCCTCGGTAGCGTTCCTCGAAGGTCAGGTAAAAATCAACATTCATCGAGAACATTCCATCAGAGGGGGAAGCCAGGTGGAGCCGACAAAGCGGCTCTGGCTCTGATTAATAACGGTGAACACTACGGCCATATCCTGCCATTCATAATTGCGCAGGACGTGGGTTTCGCTGGTATGCAGGGCAACCGAGACGGCGTAGGTCCCTTCGCCCAAGGCAGCGGGAAAGCTGAAACGGTACTCGACGGTTTCGCCGGCTTCGAGATCATGCAGGGGCTCACCGAGATAGGCGGTGTTGGTGCCGAAAATGGCCTGACCGAGGCGGTCTTTAATCTGATAGCCGAGGACAACTTCCGGCAGGGCAACCTCGGCCTGAAAGCGGATACGCAGGGTGATCGACTGGCCGACGGCGACGGCTTCGAGACGCTGGCCCTGTTCATCGAGCAGGGCAATCTCAAGCAGGCGGGCTTCACCGGTGCCGGAAACGGTTTTGGTCTTACCGTCTTCCTGTTTTTGCTGCTGCACCCGATAGTCGCCCCGTTCGGCCAGCAGGGCGTTGTAGTAATCCATGACCGCTTCAGGCGCACCTTCCATGGCCAGACGCCCACCGTTGAGCAAGATGGCCCGGTCACAGATGGACTGAATGGCGCCCTTGTCGTGCGAAACCAGCAGCAGCGTGGTCCCCTGTTTACGAAACTGGCGGATACGATCGAAACTTTTGTGCTGGAAATAGCTGTCGCCCACTGAAAGCGCTTCATCGACAATGAGAATATCAGGCCGCACAGCAGTGGCGACGCTAAAAGCCAGACGCATCTGCATACCGCTGGAATATACGCGAACAGGCTGATCGATGTACGCACCGATTTCGGCAAAGGCTTCGATTTCGGGCATCAGTGTACAGATCACATCACTCTGCAGGCCGAGCAACTGGGCAGCCATGAATACATTCTGGCGCCCGGTGAAATCGGGATGGAACCCCATGCCCAACTCGAGAAGAGCCGCCACGCGGCCACGGAGGGCGACACTTCCCCTGGTGGCCAAGGTTGTACCGGTTATTATTTTGAGCAAAGTGCTTTTACCAGCGCCGTTGATGCCGATAATGCCCACGGCTTCACCGGATTGCACAGTGAAACTGATATCCTTCAGCACCCAGGTTAGCTGGTGACGCGAGCCAAGCGCCGGTACAACCCATTCGACCAGTCGTGACCAGTGTCCCGGGTAGACCCGATAAGCCTTGCCAATATTTTTGACACAGATGGTTCCCATTTCCGCCTCGTTTCCCCTCTCAACCGTTCGTCAAGTTACAGTTCATCAACCATTTCTCCTACGCGCTTGCGGAACAAACGCATGGCCAAAATGCAGAGGGCGAAGCTTACCATGGTAATCCAAATAAAACCTTTCCAGTCAGGCAAGATACCGCTGACGAATATTCCTTGATAGGCGGCCATAAAGGTCGCCATGGGGTTGAAGACCATCAGCGCCTTGATTTTTTCGGGCAAAATCGCCGCCGGATAAACGATGGGGGTAAGCCAGAACCAGAACTGCAGGACAATACCGAAAAATTGGCCAACATCACGGAAAAATACATTGAGCACACCGATAATGATCGCCAGACCGATGGAAAAAAGGACCTGCACCGCAAGCACTGGAAATATCGTGAGATAGGGCCATCCGGGGAAGTTGCCGCTCACCACTAAAAAAAGAGTGAACAGACTGAATATTATAAAAAAATTTAACCCGACACTCAGAATGACGACCACAGGCAGACAAATTCGGGGAAAGCTGATTTTTTTGATCAGGTTGGCATGCTCAAGAAAAACACTCTGCCCCCGACCGATGATCTCGGCGAAAAGTCCCCAGGTGAGGACGCCGGCGCACAGATAAATACTGTAGGCAAAGGTGCTGTCTACGCCAGGAAGTTTAGCCTTCA
>CAIMMA010000259.1 GCA_903842475.1 uncultured bacterium | reverse complement strand
CCGAGAAATTTGCTCGGCGGCCATATCCTTTCCGCAATTATTGGGGTAACGGCATTCCAGTGGCTTGGGAGTTACCCCTGGTTGGCGGCGGCTGTCGCGGTTTCGACCGCGATTGCCTTGATGCATCTGACCAAAACCCTGCATCCTCCTGGAGGCGCTACGGCGCTGATCGCTGTGATTGGCGGCGAAAGTGTCCACCAACTTGGTTACCTTTATGTGGTGATGCCGGCTGCCCTGGGGGCCTGCGTCATGCTGGCCATCGCCTTAATAGTCAACAACATCCCGAAAACCAGAAAATATCCAGAGTTCTGGTTGTAAAAGAACGCAACTCTGGCGAAAGACTCTATTTGTCGCAAATTTGCAATTATTACATTGAGAGATGCCAACGGAGCCTTATTGTTGCGAGATATGTAATATGGACATGTGCCAAGAAACACCGTCGAACACGACATTAAAATCAGAAGAGGAGGAATGGCATGTTTTGTAACCAGTGCGAACAGACCGCTAAAGGAATTGGATGTAACATCGCCGGAGTGTGCGGCAAAAACGAGGAGGTCGCCGACCTTCAAGATCTTCTAATCCATGCCTTGCAGGGGCTTGCCCTCTTTGCGCAAGAAGGGCGAAGAAAAGGCATTATCGATGATGCCACCGATCTCTTTACCTTGGAGGCCATCTTTTCCACCCTGACCAATGTCGATTTCGATCCGGATCGTTTTGTGGTCCTGATTAATAAGGCGGTCGAACTGCGCGAGGCTATGAAAACCAAGGCTGCAGCCGCCGGTGGCAAGACCGATTTCACTGAGGCCCCGGCCACCTTTATCCCAACCGGTTCCGTGACTGATCTCGCGGCTCAGGGCGCAGCTCTGAAACTGATCGAGAAGCTTGATAGCGATGTCAATATCCGTTCCCTTAAACAAACTCTGTTATACGGCCTCAAAGGCATTGCCGCCTATGCTGATCACGCCGCCATCCTTGGCCAGAAGGACCCGACCATCGCCGCCTTCTGTTACGAGGCTCTGGCCATTCTCCTTGTCCCTGGCCTGACCGTGGAGCAGTGCGTCCCCGTGGCCATGAAGGCTGGCGAGATCAACCTGCGCGCCATGGAACTGCTCGATGCGGCCAACACCGGCACCTACGGCCATCCGGTGCCAACCTCAGTGCCGCTGGGCCATCGCCAGAACAAATGCATCCTGATCACCGGCCATGACCTCCACGACCTGGAATTGCTGCTCAAACAGACTGAAGGCAAGGGAATCGACATCTACACCCACGGTGAGATGCTGCCCTGCCACGGTTATCCGGAGCTGAAGAAATACCCCCATTTCTATGGTCATTTCGGCACAGCCTGGCAAAATCAGCACAAGGAATTCCCCAATTTTCCGGGACCGATCCTCTTCACCACCAACTGTATCCAAAAGCCGCGCGACGATTACCAGGACCGGATCTTCACCAACGGTCTGGTGGGCTGGCCCGGTGTGAAACACATCGCTGACAAGGACTATTCGGCGGTGGTCGATATGGCCCTAACGATGCCTGGCTTCACCGATGAGGTTGATAACGGTTCGGTCATGGTCGGCTTTAGCCGCAATGCCGTACTTGGGGTAGCTGACAAGGTGATCGAGGCGGTCAAATCGAAAGCTATTCGCCATTTCTTCCTGGTAGGCGGTTGCGACGGTGCCAAGCCCGGTCGCGATTACTTCACCAAGTTTGTCGAGCTGGTGCCCAAGGACTGCGTCGTTCTGACGCTCGCCTGCGGCAAGTTCCGCTTCTTTGACCAACAACTAGGCGATATCGGCGGCATTCCTCGCCTGCTTGATGTGGGGCAGTGCAACGATTCCTACTCTGCTATCCAAATCGCAGTGGCCCTGGCCAAAGCTTTTAACTGCGGAGTCAACGACCTGCCGCTGTCTATGATCATTTCCTGGTATGAGCAGAAGGCAGTGGCCGTGCTCTTGACCCTGTTGTATCTCGGCATCAAGGACATCCGTCTCGGACCGTCGCTGCCAGCCTTCATTACCCCCGTGGTGCTGCAGTTTCTGGTCGACACTTTTGACATTAAACCCATCGCCGCTAATCCCGAGGATGACCTGAAAGCGAT
>CAIMMA010000258.1 GCA_903842475.1 uncultured bacterium | reverse complement strand
GCAAAGATCGGACGGTTGATGAAAAAACGGGGCATGGCGACTCCTTAGGATTGCTTGGCTGCGGGTTGGCTGCCGGTCTCGGCCGCTTTGCCCCCAAAGGGCACCACCTTCACCACTGCTCCGGGACGGACCCGCTGGAGCCCCTCGACGATCACCCGCTCACCGACCTTGAGGCCCTCGGTGACCAGCCAGGCATCGCCCACCGCCCGTTCGGTCTTTAACAGTCGCCGTTCCACCGTATCGTTTTCGCCGACCACCAGGGCCACCGCATTGCCGGCGGGATCGCGACTGACCCCGCGCTGGGGCACCAGCATCACCTGGTCGCGCACCCCTTCCTCGATCAGGCTGCGGACAAACATGCCGGGCAGGAGCAGCTGGTTCGGGTTGGGGAACTGGGCCCGGAGGGTGACCGAACCGGTACTCTGATCGACGGTCACCTCGCTGAACTTGAAGGTCCCGGTCTGCGGGTAGGTGCTGTTGTCTTCCAGCAGCAGTTTGACCTTGGCCTGGCCCGGGGCATCGTTTTTGAGTTCGCCGCTGGCCAGGTTGCGTTTGAGGCGGAGCAGGTCGGCGCTGGACTGGGTCACATCGACATAGACGGGATCGAGCTGCTGGATGGTGGCCAGCGCGGTGGCCTGGTTGGCCGTAACCAGGGCGCCGGCGGTGACGGTGGAGCGGCCGATTCGACCGGCGATGGGGGCGGCGATCCGGGTATAGGCCAGGTTGATGCGGGCGGTCTCGACTGCGGCCTTGCCGGCCTCAATGTCGGCCTCGGCCTGCTTGAGGGCGGCGACGGCATCATCGTACTCCTGGCGGCTGACCGCGTTGATGGCCACCAGCTGCTTGTAGCGGTCGCTGCGCAGGCGGAGGCTGTAGCCGTTGGCCTCGGCCTTGCTCAGGGCGGCCTTGGCACTGGCCAGGGCAGCCTGGAAGGTGGCCGGATCGATCTGGTAGAGGGCCTCCCCGGCCTTGACCTCGCTGCCTTCGGTGAACAGCCGCTTCTGGATGATGCCGCCCACCTGGGGCCGCACCTCAGCCACCATCTGGGCCGAGATCCGGCCGGAGAGCTCCATGGTCAGGGTGACCGGCTCGGTGCGCATGGTCACCACCCCCACCTCGGGGGCGGGTTTGGCCGCGGCCGGGCCGCCGGCGGGGGTGGACTGCTTGCAGCCGGCCAGTACCAGCAGGCCGGTCAGGATCCCCGTCAGGGCGAGCCGTTGAAGTAATGCCATGGTTTGCATCGGTTTGTTCCTTTGTTTTTTTAAGTTGGGCAACCGCCCGCTTCCCGCCGGTTTCCGGAGCGGAGAGGGGGGGCCGATATGGTTGGGCAGGGGTGCACGAGGCACCCTGGGCGGCTCAAAAGGGACGAGTGAACATTCATTCCGGGGCCGGACAGGCAATTCTGCCCAGGCGCTTCCCCGGGTCATTGCTTGATGCTTTCCCAGCAGGCCGCCACCGTCAGCACCAGCAGCCGTTCGTCCAGGGCGACAAAGCCGAGGATATGATCGCGAGCCACGGCCAGGAGTGGTCCGAAGGTCAGGGCAAAGAGGATGACCAGGGGCAGATCCCGCACCACCTGCTGGCTGATCCCCTCTTCAAAGAGCACCCGATACGGCAGGCGCTCCCCTCCGTTCTTCAAGATTTTGTCGCGGCGAAACTCCACCCCATAGGGGGAGTTGAAGTACTGCTCCAGGTAACGGAACTCCTGGGGATGGGTGATGAAGTAGCGGAGCAGGGCCGCGCTGAGGTGGAGGAATCTGGCCCTGATCGGTTGCTGCGCTTCGTAGCCATCGAGGAGATGCAGACAGAGTTGGTCGTGGAGTTCCTCGAACAATTCGGTAATAAGAATATCCTTGGTGGCAAAGTAGCGATAGATGGTCCCGGCCCCGACCCCGGCACGCTGGGCGATGGCGGCGATGGGGGCGCCATGGAAGCCGTGTTCGGTGATGAGCTCGAGCGCGGCCTTGAGGATTTCTTGTCGTTTTTCAGTGATTGCCATGGGCGGTCTCGGGTGACGGAATGAACGTTCACTCCGCTATAGGATATTTTTTTACGCCTGTCAAAGGATCTTTTTCCGGAGCGCAAGGGGGGCAGGGTTTTTTACCCACCAACAGGAAATGGAGCACAGCTTGGTTTGAAAGGTCGCGATTGGTCGTGTTCTACCCTTGATCGCCATGTCAAGTTGAGGCATTGCCCCGAGGATTAGGGCAATGCGTCGCGGGGAATACCTGGACATGGATTTGAAGCATGAACAAGGGTGGGCACAAACAACGTGCCCGCCATACGCAATTTTCGTCCCGGCCGCCCGGAGATCGCCGGCGATTAGTAAGGACCGTGCCAAGCCGGGAAGGCGCTGTCCTGCCTGCCGCGATTAACGCCGCTGGCCGAACTGCTCGTAGCTGACCTGGTCGAAACAGAGTGAGCTGTGGGGATGGCCGCTCTTGGGATCCACCGGGTAGCCGATGCCGAT
>CAIMMA010000257.1 GCA_903842475.1 uncultured bacterium | reverse complement strand
TCAAGAAGCTGACCGAGGAGGGGGTGCTGTCGATCAGCGGCCTGGTCAACCCCGAGGCCCTGCCCGATCAGCAGATCATCATGGTGGGGGTCCGGGTCAAGGGCATGGATCTGGTGAAAAAAGGAGAAGAGTTCAGCAAGCTGCGGGGGGTGATCTCGGTCTGCGTGGTCACCGGTCAGTTCGACCTGATCGTCACCGCCATGCTGGCCAAAAATTTCGGCCTGCTCGAATTTTTTACCGAGGAGGTGGCCACCATCGACCATGTCCGTTCGGTCGAGACCTTTGTGGTCTACAAAAGTTTCAATCTCAAGGTGCCCCTGACCGTGCAACCGGTCCTGGCCACCAGCCCGGGAAACGGGTGAACCCAAGGAGAGACCGGCCATGGACCAGAAGATGAAAACCACGCCGCTACACCGCTGGCATGTGGGCCAGAACGCCCACCTGGCCGCCTTCGGCGGTTACGAGATGCCGCTGTGGTACCCGGCCGGGGCCAAGGCCGAACACCTGGCGGTGCTCACCGGCGCCGGCCTGTTCGACACCAGCCACATGGCGGTGCTCAGCCTGCACGGCTCAAGCGTGCGGACCTTGCTCCAGCGCTGCTTTTCCAAGGACCTGGAGCGCTGCCTCGGCCCCAGGAAAGGACCGCTGGTCGCCGGCCGCTCGGTCTACGGGGTCTTTCTCGATGCCGCCGGCGGGGTGATCGACGACGCCATTGTCAGCCAGTGCGGTTCCACGGACTATATGCTGGTGGTCAACGCTTCCATGGGCGCGCCGATCGCCGCCCACCTCGACGGGCACAACCAGGACCCGGCCGGGGCAATGATCCGCGACCATACCGATGCGGTCGGCAAGATGGATATCCAGGGCCCGGCCGCGGCCCGCATCCTGGGACGGGTGCTCAACCATCCGGATCAGGTCTTTGCCAAGATGGTCTATTTCTCGTTCAAGGGCAGCTTCGCCGACCTACTCCCGACCACGGCGCCGGTCACCTTGCTGGACGGCACCCCGGTGATGGTCTCGCGCACCGGCTACACCGGCGAGTTCGGCTTCGAGCTCTTTATCGCGCCCGAGCAGAGCGAAAAACTGTGGCACCTGCTGCTGGCCGCCGACGCGCCGGAATCCATCCTCAGCTGCGGCCTGGCGGCCCGCGACAGCCTGCGCGCCGGCGCCGGCCTGCCGCTTTCCCATCAGGACATCGGCCCCTGGCCCTTTGCCTGCAACCCCTGGCTGTTCGTTTTGCCCTGGGACCAGGCAGGCACCGGTTTCACCAAGGAGTTCGTCGGGTCAACCGCGCTCCGGACGGTTGCCAATCCTCCCTGCACCCTGCCCTTTGCCGGCTATGACCCGCGCAAGATCACCATCAGCGAGCAAAGCCGGGTGACCGATCTCAGCGGCAGCCCCATCGGCACCGTCCTCACCTGCACCACCGACATGGCCATCGACCGGGTGGGTGCAACAATTGTCAGCCTGGCCACCCCGACGGCTGCGGGACGGCCCGAGCCCTTCACCCCCCGCGGCCTCTGCTGCGGCTTTGTCCGGGTGGAGCGCGCCCTGCCGCCGGGCACCGAGGTCCTGCTCACCGACGGCAAACGCAAACTCAAGGTGGAGATCCGCGACCAGGTCCGGCCGGACCGCACCGCCCGCAACCCGCTCCAGAATATGCTGTCATCCCATTTTTGAAGGAGAACCGTGCATGAAAGAATTAAACGCCTTAGACCTGCCCACCGATATCGGCTACACCGACGACCATGAATGGGCGAAAATCATTGGCGAGACCGTGCGCATCGGGGTCAGCGACTATGCCCAGGACCAGTTGGGCGACATCGTCTTTGTCGAGATGCCGGCCATCGGCGACCGCTTTACCAGGGGCGACGAATTCGGCACCCTGGAATCGGTCAAGGCGGTCTCCGAACTGTTTATGCCCATGTCCGGTACGGTGGTGGCGATCAACTCCGCCCTGACCGATGCGCCGGAACTGATCAACCAGGATCCCTACGGGGCCTGGATCATCGAGATCAAGCCCTCGGACCCCGGCGAATTCGCCCAATTGCATACCGCCGCCGCCTACCTCGAACTCCTTAAAGGGTAAGATTATGCGCTACCTGCCCCATACCGGCGAAGAAATCGCCTCGATGCTGGCAACCGTTAGCTGCCAGAGCCTGGAGGACCTGTTTGCGAGCGTGCCGGCTGACTGCCGGATGACCACGGACTGGCCGCTGCCGGCTGCCAAGAGCGAATGGGAGCTCAACGACCACTTTCGCCGACTGGCCGGGGCCATGCCCCTGGGTGCCGACGCCAAGGTCCTGGTGGGCGCGGGCAGTTACCATCATCATATCCCGGAGACCGTGCGCAGCCTGGCCGGCCGCTCCGAGTTCCTCACCGCCTACACGCCCTACCAGCCGGAAATGGCCCAGGGCACGCTGCAGGGGATTTTTGAATACCAAACCCTGACCGCCCGCCTCCTGGGCATGGACACGGTCAATGCCTCGATGTACGACGGCGCCTCCGCCCTGGCCGAGGCCCTGCTCATGGGCTTGCGGATCGCCAAAAAGAAACGGCGGGTGGCGGTTTCCCTGGCGATCCATCCCCAGTATCGGGCCGTGGTCCGCGCCTATCTCCAGCCCGGCGGCTTTGAGGTGGTTGAACTGGCAGTGGGCGAGGATGGCCGCACCGATCTGGGCGGACTGGTCGGCCTCGACGATATCGCCGCCGTCGCCCTGCAGTCGCCCAACTTTTTGGGGGTGATCGAGGATCTGGAAAGCGCCGGCGTCGTCATCCATGGCGTGGACGCCCTGTTCATCAGTTGTTTCACCGAACCCCTGGCCTACGGCCTGCTTAAAAATCCAGGTCGCTGCGGTGCTGATATCGTCTGCGGCGAGGGCCAGAGCTTCGGCATCGCCCAATCCTTCGGCGGCCCTGGCCTGGGGATGTTCGGCTGCAAGCAGGCCTTCACCCGCAACCTGCCGGGCCGGCTGGTCGGCGAGACCAAGGATCTCGATGGTCGGCGCGGTTATGTGCTGACGCTCGCCACCCGGGAGCAGCATATCCGCCGGGAAAAGGCCACTTCCAACATCTGCTCCAACCAGGGCCTCTGCGCCATGACCGCCGCCATCTACATGGCCTCCCTGGGCGGCACCGGCATCCGCCAATTGGCCCGGCTCAATTACGACAAGACCCGGTATCTCCAGGAGGCGCTGGTTGCCGCCGGCGCCCGCAGCCCCTTGGCCGGGCCGGTGTTCAATGAATTCGTGGTTGAATTCCCCCGGGATTTCCGGCCCGCCCACCAGCGGCTGCTGGCCCAAAACATCGTCGCCGGCCTGGAACTCGGCGCGCTGTACCCCGAGTGGACCGGGCGCTATCTCTTCTGCGTCACCGAAACCATCGACAAACAGACCATGGACACCATTGCAGCGGAGGTACGGGCATGAACGAACCCTTAGGCACCAGCGGGCTGATTCTCAACGAACCCCTGCTCTGGCACAAAGGCAAACAAGGCAGGATCGGCATGTCGATCCCAGAGAGCGATGTCCCCGCCGCCCCGATTGGCGCCGAGCTTTTGGGCCCGGCGGTGGATTTTCCGGATTTGAGCGAGGTCGATGTGGTCCGTCACTACACCCGGCTCTCCCAATGGAATTTCGGCGTCGAC
>CAIMMA010000256.1 GCA_903842475.1 uncultured bacterium | reverse complement strand
GGGCATACCGGCGGCGCCTATGACATCGTCCCGGAACTGCTGATCGCCGACGGATTTATGAAAGGATCCGACGCCTGTTACCCCGTCTATTTTGACGAGGCCGGACATCGGGTCGCCATTCAGTATATCATGGCGGTACTCAACGGCTTCAAGCAGGCCGAGGACCTCCTCCATTACCGCGAATTCGGCAAAGGCCTCTACGGGCATCCCGAGCGGCAGGAAGCGGAGGGCGTTTTTTTCAGCTCCGGCCGATTGGGACATATGTGGAGCCACGTCAACGGCGTCGCCGAGGCGCATCCCGATAAAACCGTGTTCCTGTTCGGCAGCGACGGTTCCCAGCAGGAGGGCGACGACGCCGAAGCGGCTCGTTATGCAGTGGCCCGCCGGCTCAAGGTCAAACTGCTGCTGGACGACAACGACGTCACCATCGCCGGGCATCCCAGTGCCTACATGCAGGGGTACGATCTGGAGCGTACGCTTGGCGGTCAGGGTCTTGCGGCCAGCACCTGTCAGGGAGAGGATGTCGACAGTCTTTTTCAGCATATCCGGCAGGCCATTGCAGCCGACGGACCAGTGGCGGTGGTCATCAAGCGCCCGATGGCGGTCGGCATCGCCGGGATTGAAGGGTTGCCCAAGGGGCATGACGTCATTCCGGTGGCCATGGCCATCGATTATCTCACCGCCAAAGGGCACGATGCGGCGGTGGCCCTGCTCAAGCAGGCGCCCGCCAAGGCCGAAAAAATCGTCTATCTCGGCAGCTCAACCGAATCGGCTAAGAATCGGGACGAATTCGGCAAGATCGTCAGCGATCTCATCAAGGGGATGGATGCACCCGCCAGCCGGGTGCTGGTGGTGGATTCCGACCTCGAAGGTTCCTGCGGGCTGCACCATGTCCGCAAGCTCTGCCCGGAGGTCTATGTCCATGGCGGCATCATGGAGCGCAATAATTTTTCGGTGGCCGCCGGTTTCGGTTCGGTTCCCGGCAAGCAGGGCATCTTCGGCACCTTCGCCGCTTTCCAGGAGATGGTCATCTCCGAGATTACCATGGCCCGGCTCAATCAGGCCAATGTGCTGGCCCATTTCTCCCACTCCGGGGTCGATGATATGGCGGACAACACCTGCCATTTCGGAATCAACAACTTTTTCGCCGATAATGGTCTGGCGGAGCACGATCAGACCCGCTTGTATTTCCCCGCCGATGCCCTGCAATTAAAAGCGATGCTCCACAAGGTTTTTCATGATCCGGGCTTGCGGTTTGTCTATTCGACCCGTTCCGGTACGCCCTATATTCTTAAAGAGAACGGCGAAAAGCTGTATGGAGAGGGGTATGTCTTCACCCCGGATAGCGACGAAGTTATCCGCGAGGGGAGCGATGGCTATATCGTGGCGTACGGGGAAATGCTCTACCGTTGTCTCGATGTGGTGGAACGGCTCAAGCAGGAGGGGCTGCGGATCGGTCTGGTCAACAAGCCGGTCCTCAATGTGATCGACGAGACCATGCTGGCCATTGTGGGCTCCAGCCCGATGGTGCTGGTGGTCGAAACCCAGAACAGCAAGACCGGGCTGGGCATTCGCTACGGCAGCTGGCTGCTGGAGCGCGGCCTGACGCCGAAATACGGCTATATGGGCACCTGGAAGGACGGCGCCGGTGGTCTGGCCGAGCAGATTCCTTATCAGGGGATGGGGTCGGATGCCATCCGCGACCGGGTGCTGCAGATGTGCAAGGGCTGAGCTGTCCTGAAAACGGTCTTGGCCCGGCGCCCCCTCATAAAGGCGCTGCGGTCACCATGAACCGGAGAAGCTTCCCTCGGGAAGCACTCCGGTTTTTTTACGCTCTTTTTCAAAAAAAAAAGGAGCCCGTGCAACATGTGCAGGGGCTCCGGGTACAGCAATGGGGCGGCGAGCGTTCGTCGCTTATAAATCCTGCGGTTTAACGATTTCGCCTTTGGCCGCCTTGAGCGCCAGCAGCGCGGCCTTCTGCTCGGCATAGACCGCAAACAGCCGCTCGGAGGCCCCCTGTTCTTTGCGCCAAGCCGTATCCTGAAGATCGATCCGGGCAACAATGTTGTCGATGTACAGGGAAAACTGCATGTTGTAGAGCGATTCGGGGTAGTCTTTGTTGATCCGCTCGGTAAACAGTTGGCGCAGATCTTCGTATTTCGGGATCAGGCCGATCGGGGTCTCGATGGCCTGAACCTCGCCATGGGTGAACAATTCCAGCCACCCCAACCAGACATGGACATCTTTCTTTTCCCCCAGTAAGCCCTTGGCGGTGCCGCCACGGGCCTCATGGGTGAGAAAGTAGTTGAGGCCGGCCATGATCGGTTTTTGGGTCATCTGGTCGTTGCTGTAAAAATTGAATTGGGCATCAAGGTAATCGGCCATGGTTCCGGCCACAAAAGGCGTGTTGGCCCAGGGCTGGCGATTGACCCCGCTGGTGCCGATTTCGGCGGCGGTGGCTTTGGAGACGATGGAGGCGCCAATGGTCACCCCGGCATCCATATTTCTTGCGACCCAGATCGGCGGCATGGTATTGCTGTCGCGGCCGGAAAAGGTGATAACCTTGATGACGATGCCCGCCGGGTCGGCATTGACCGCTTTATTGTGGTTGCCGACCGCTTCCGCCATCAGGGTGCAACGGGAATTGGGATGGGACATCGGCACATCCACCATATCTTTGGTCCATGGTCCCTGGTAGTTGATGCCCCGTTCGGGAATCTCGTCGCCGTCACCGACCCATCGCGGTTGGTTCTGTTCATCGACCAGCACGTTGGAGAAGATCACCTCCGCACCCGGCTGGCGCAGGCATTTCATGAGATGCGGGTCACCCTCCAGGTTGACGTCCTCGATGATCCCGAAAATGCCGATCTCCGGGTTAACTGCCCGCAGGGTGCCGTCGTCCTCGATCCACATCTGGGCGAGATCGTCGCCGATGAAATTGCTGCCGACCATGGCCGTGGTGGTCTTCCCGCAACCGGATGGGGCCGCACCGGCAAAATAGGTGACACGGCCGCCCGGTCCGGTCATGCCGGTGATGAACATATGCTCGGAGAGTTCCTGGCCGTTATGTTTGTACATGGCACAGTCCGAGGCAAACCGATGGTTGCCTTTTTTCATCAGCAGGGTGTTGCCGGCATAGGTACAGAAGGTTGAAAAGGTAGTCTGCCAGCTGCGGTCCATGTAGATGCGAACCTTAGGGATGTCTTCCGAGCGATTGGGGCCTTCGGAGTGGACATTGGTGAAAAATTCGCCCCGCCGAGCAACTTCGGCGTCAAAATCGGCAAAACAGTTGCGATACAGCAATTCCGCCGAATGGAAGACATAGGTGGAGCTGGAGATCTCAATGGCCGGGATGGAGGCCTTGGCGCCGACCGGCCCGCGGCTGTAAAAGCCGACAAACATGGTCTTGCCCTGCATGATGCCGCGCATATGCTCGCTGATATAGGCGTGGGACTCGGCGCGCAGTTCTTTCTTGGCGAGCGAGGAAACCGGTTCGCCTTCGTTGACGATATAAAAGGTCTGGTCCACCATGCGGCCCTGATCCTCGGGCAGATCGAAATGGATGGTGTGCCCGGGGAGAGCCAACGCCGCTTCCTCGCCTTTTTCAAGGCTCATTCGCCGCACTAAGGCACAATCGTCATCGCTGCCGGTGTGGATAAAAACCTGACTCGGAGCGCACATGGCAATGGCGTTGGCGATTTTTAGCAGCGCCTCTTCATTAGTAATTTTGGCGAGCCGCGCGAGTTGTTGCTGGTCGAGTTGTTGCTCGAACAGTTTTTTCGCATCAATTATGGCGGTTATGCCGCCAACGGCTGATAAAATATCAACGCCTTTCTTGAACTCCAACATCCTGCCTCCGTGGGATTATGCTCTCTGAAATAAAAGGAAAACTGTACTCGGACAGTCATTTGTACAGGTTTGAAAACTTTAACTAATAGCTCGATCTTGGGGAATAAGCAAACAGGAATGTGCTTTTTTTGAGATTTTTGCGGCAGCAAACCGGGGTGCACTGGGCGGAGCCCTTGCGCTGAAAAAGATTTGGGAGAAAAGGGCCGGAAGGGTTGGGGACGAAAGGGGGCCTTGATTTTTTGGAACGGGTACCGCCTTGACATGCTCCTAGGGAAGATTACTATCTGCTTACACCCCTTTTTAGGGATCCCTAACTAAACACTTGCACAGGGAGTCAGCCATGTACGGATATGAAAGCCTGGTATGGGTAAACGATAAAGACGGCACTGAGTTTGTTTGTTCACTGGACAGCGGTCATCAGGATACTCCGAGAAGGTTCGATGATCTTTCGGAGCATGAGCGGATGAGTTGCCGTAATGTCAATGAGATCATCGGCACTGAGCGCTGGTAAATCAATATTTTTTTCCACTAAGAGGCCCTGGACAAGATGTCCCGGGCTTTTTTTGTTTTTACACCGCGTTTTTGGGTGACGGAGATGAAGGCCTCAGCGGATTTCCCGAAGGTCGATAATTTCCATTTTATGATTGCGATCCGGAGTTTCGGGTGAAGGCCCTTCGGTCTGGATGATGCAGCTGCCCATGAGTCCATATTTCAGGGCATAGTCCCTGGCGAAATCGGTCCAGTCGGCCGGGTGGTTGATTTCATACAAGGGGAAAACTCCGTACGAGAAGAGCAGTTCTCGGCAGGTTTTTTTATTGGAACTGACCGACAGGATCCAGGTGGGCAGTTTGTAGCGCGACAACCGTCGGGCGGTCAGGCCGCTGTCGGTGGGGGCGAGGATGGCGGCGACGCCGTCGGTCTGGCTGACAATGCTGTTGACGCTGGAGGCAATATAATCCACCTCCCGGATCTCGGTGAAGATGGGGTGCGTCGGGGTTTTCTGGTAGCTGTGGAGGGTACGGTGGGGTTCGGTTGCCACGGCGATCTGGCCCAGCATCTGTACGGCTTCCAGGGGATAGCGACCCATGGCCGACTCTTCCGAGAGCATGACGCAATCGGTGCCGTCAAGGATGGCGTTGGCCACATCGGTGGCCTCCGCCCGGGTGGGGCGCTGGTTGTTGGTCATGGATTCGAGCATCTGGGTGGCTGTGATCACCGGCTTGCCGAAGAGGTTGGCGCGGGCGGTGATTCGTTTTTGGAGGATGGCGATCTCCGAAATCGGCACCTCCACCCCCAGGTCCCCCCTGGCCACCATGACCCCGTCGGTGACCTCGAGGATCTCGTCGATCCGGTCAAGGATCGAAGCCCGCTCGATCTTGGCAATAATAAAGGGCTGGAATCCCATGGCCGCCGCCGCACCGCGCACCGCCAGAATGTCGGCGGCATCGTTGACAAAGGATTGGCTGATCGCATCCACTCCGTGGTCGAGTGCAAACTGCATGCAGGCCCGGTCATGTTCGGTGAAGGCGGAGATGCCCAGGTCGATCCCCGGCAGGTTGAGTCCCTTTTTCGAACGTAGCCGGCCGCCGACCAGGACCCGACAGTGCACCTGCGGGCCATCGATCGATTCCACCTGCACCTGGATGAGGCCGTCGTTGATAAACAGCACATTGCCGGGCTGCACCGCCTGCGGCAATTCCTTGAGGGTTACCGAGACCAGCTCCCGGTTGCCCGCCACCTCCTCGGTGGTCAGGGTAAAGAGGTCGCCGATGATCAGTTCGACCGGTTCTTCGGCTAAGTTGCCGATGCGAATCTTGGGGCCGGGCAGGTCGGCCATGATGGCCACCGGGCGGCCGGTCTTCTCCGCGGCCTGACGGATTTTAAGGATTACCTCGCCATGTATCCGAAAATCGCCATGGGAGAAGTTCAGCCGGGCGATGTTCATTCCGGCCTCGAGCAGCTTTTCGAGCATGGCCGGCGAGTCCGAGGCCGGGCCGATGGTGCAGACCAGTTTGGTTTTATGGGCGGGCAGGCAGGGGGCGTTGAACATAGATACTCCGTAATGATTTTTTTTCGAATCGGCTCGAGTTCGGTTCAGGTACGCTGGGTGCGATCGTTTAACGATTGATTCATGCTGGCCCGCAGCCGTTCCTCGATCGGGACGGCCTGCCCCTGGTCATCGATTTTCACATAGACCATCCGGGTTGAGCAGACGAGCTCTTCCTGTTCCTGGTCGAAATCGAATCGCCTGGCTTCCACTTCGATGGTCAGGGAACTGGTGCCGACCCGGACGACCCGGGCATAGATACGTACGTGGTGGCTGATTTTCACCGGCCGCCTGAAGAGGACCTCGTCCATTTTCAGGGTAACCATATTGGGGGCGCGGCACAGATAGCCGGCAAAGGCGGCCCCGGCCTCGTCGAGCCAGCTGAGCATGGTGCCGCCGAAGAGGTTGCCATTGAGGCCGATCTCGCCGGCTCGACATATTTTAGTGGCGACGTAATGCATGGGCAGACCTGCGGGGGGAATTTTTTTAATTGGCGGAACCGTCAGTCAACTTTAAACGCCGTCTTTGAGGATGCTGTTCGGTTTTGATTAGCACTTTCTCCTCCGTTGATTAATCGGTTGCCTCGCGGCCGGAATGAGCAGGCGAACAGCTTGCGTCAACCGGAACCGCACTGTATAAGGCCATGATAACGTCGTTTGCAAACATTTCCACCGAAAACAGGCCACAGCGAGATTCCGTTGGCCCGCCACGGAACTCCTGATTTGCTCTACTTCCCTCTTTTCTCCACCTTAGTATATGCAACCAGCCAAAAAAGAAACGCTGCTCTATATCTGCTCCGGCTGCGGCTATGAAAGCCGCAAATGGCTCGGCCGCTGCCCCGACTGCGGCGCCTGGGACAGCCTGAGCGAGGGCAAAAAACAGATCTCGGTCCGCCATGGCCGCACCACCGCCACGGCCCAGCCGCTGAACGCCGGCGGTGAAGAGGAGTGCACCCGCCTGGTCACCAGCATCGGCGAGATGGATCGGGTGCTGGGCGGCGGCATCGTCCCCGGCAGCCTGGTGCTGATCGGCGGCGATCCGGGCATCGGTAAATCGACACTGATCCTGCAATTGCTCAGTTCGCTGGCGGCGAAGCAGCTGCAGGTGCTCTACGTCACAGGCGAGGAATCGGTCCGCCAGATCCGCATGCGCGCCGGCCGCCTCAAGATCGACGACCAGGATATCTACATTTCCACCGAAAACTGCGTCGAGGCCATCGTCGACCTCGCCCGGCAGATGCAGCCGGCGTTGCTGGCAGTGGATTCGATCCAGACGGTGTTCAGCGAGGAGGTCGGGTCGGCGCCGGGTTCGATCACCCAGGTGCGGGAGTCCACCGCCCGCCTCATGGCCCTGGCCAAGTCGAGCCACTTGCCGATCCTCCTGGTCGGTCATGTCACCAAGGACGGCGCCATCGCCGGCCCGCGGGTGCTGGAGCATATGGTCGATACGGTGCTCTATTTCGAGGGGGATCGCGGCCAGGTGTTCCGCATCCTGCGGACGGTGAAGAACCGGTTCGGCTCCACCAACGAGATCGGGGTGTTCGAGATGAAGGAGAGCGGCCTGGCCGGGGTCGATAATCCGTCGGCCCTGTTCCTGGCCGAACGGCCGGTCAATGTGCCGGGTTCGGTGGTCATGCCCAGCATCGAGGGGACCCGGCCCATCCTGGTGGAGGTTCAGGCCCTGGTCAGCCGTTCCAGCCTCGGCACCTCGCGGCGGACCGCCATCGGCGCCGATCCCCAGCGGCTGGCCCTGCTCACCGCCGTGCTCGAGAAAAAACTCGGCGTCACCCTCTTTGACCACGATATCTTTCTTAATATCGCCGGCGGCATCCGCATCATTGAGCCGGCCCTGGACCTCGGGGTGGTGGCGGCCCTGCTGTCGAGCTTTTTTGAAAAACCCATCGACCCCGTCACCGTGGTCTGCGGCGAGGTCGGCCTGGCCGGCGAGGTCCGGGCAGTCGGCCAGATGGAGCTGCGGCTGCGCGAGGCCGGGCGGCTGGGATTCAAGACCTTCCTCATGCCCGAATCCTCGACCCGGCAGCTCAAGGGCAAATCCAAGGAGGGGGTGCGGATTGTGCCGGTGCGCACCGTGGCGGAACTGGCGGATTGCCTCTTTCAACCCTGAGGTTATCAGCAATCGTCCTCGAGGTCGCGGTAGGCTTTGATCACAAAACGCGGGGTGCAGACGGCCAGGAAGACCAGGTCGGAGCCGCCGGTGTTGGTGATCCGCTGGCGGCATCCGGCGGGGATAAGAACCGCGTCGCCGGCGCGGACCTCCCGTGGCGCCGCGTTGCCGACCTCCACCCGACCGCACCCCGCCAGGAGCAGATAGCGCTCGCAAATGCCCTCCAGGCTGTGCCAGCGGGTGGTGCGGCCGGGCTCCACCCGGGCCCGGGCCACCGACACCGCCGGGTCGTCGGCGCTGTTGTGCAGCTCGACGATAAAGCAGCCCTCCTTGAAATAGTATTCGTCCTGCCCCACGGTTGCTGTTTCCCCGCTACAATTCTTTCGTGGCCTGTTCCGCCTTGTAACCCGTTATCATCGATTTGGTCAGGTTTTCGTGGTGCATTCTGCTTGAGAGCAAAACTCCGATGATATGCAGACACGCCAAGCTCAGCATGAGGGTGGCTGCGGTTTCATGGAACTCGCCCCAGAAACTTTCGACCTCGTCTTCTTCCTTTGCGGCGTGTTTCCGGCTTGTATATCGATCGCCGTGCAATTTTTTTCCAGAAGGATCGGCATAGGCGGTTCCTGTCAGCGAGAAGGTCCGGCCAAGGTCCAGCCACGCCTGGCCGCCCTTGTTTGTACAGGAAAGAAAGCCACTTGCACCGAGAATCAAGCTGCCGGTCAACAGGAACAATATCATCCAGGCGGCAGCTGGATTGTGGCCGGTGTAGTGGGGCGGAGTGCCGGTGCAGAGTGTTTTTACATAGGCTATAGCCTTTCGAGGTGCGCACATAAAATTCTTAAACAGAGCGTATTTGCTGCCAAAGAATCCCCAGTAGATGCGAGCCATCACCAAAAGAAGCACCAAGGTGCCAATATATCGATGCAGCGGACCTTTTCCGTCCCCAGTTGCATAGGCCAAAAAAAAGAACACAACCAACAGCCAGTGAAAGATCCGCACAAACAGATCCCACACCATTGTTTGCTTGTCAGTATTCATTGATAGCTGTTCCTTAAGAGTAATTAATGCCCATGAAGAGCGGGCTGCACCATGACAACCCGTCAGTATACTTATTCGAACATGTTATTTAATACCATCTCTTTGATGAAGAAACGATGAAGTCTCTGAAGTTTTATTATAAAAACTATGGATTTTCAGATTGTTTCCTGGTATTCCCGATCGCAAACCTATTGGAAATATGAAAGAGAAATGAAGGCGGTTTTCTAGTTGGGAACGATTCGTTTCAAACAATAACAGGCAAAAATACTCGAGTACCCGCGTGAAAATAAACAGTACCAATTCTCTGGAAATTCCTGAAAAATTGATGACGGATCGTTCCTCTCTGACCCGTTTTGCCTGGATTTCGATTGCGGCGGCCTTGGTCACCATTCTTTTAAAATTCGTGGCCTATTTGATGACCGGTTCCGTCGGCTTGCTTTCCGACGCCATTGAGTCGATTGTCAATTTGGTTGGGGCGTTAATGGCCTTGGGCATGTTGACGCTGGCGGCGCAGCCGGCGGACGAAAAACATACTTTCGGCCACAGTAAAGCCGAGTATTTTTCCAGCGTGGTGGAAGGCATGCTGATTTTAGTGGCGGCCTCGGGGATTGCGTATACTGCGATTGAACGGATACTGCATCCGCGCCCGCTCGAACAGGTCGGCATCGGTGTGGTTGTCTGCGTCCTGGCTTCACTGGTGAATCTGGTGGTGGCACGGGTGCTGATGAAGGCGGCCAAGGAGCACCATTCCATTACCCTTGAGGCTGACTCCCGGCACCTGATGACCGATGTCTGGACTTCCGCCGGAGTCATCGTTGGGGTGGGACTGGTGACCCTCACCGGACTGACGGTGCTGGATCCGATAGTCGCCCTGCTGGTTGCCGGCAATATTGTCTGGACCGGCGTGGGGCTGGTGCGCCGTTCCGTGGATGGGCTGATGGATGTGGTGCTGCCCGACGAAGAACAGGCGGCGATCGAAAGAGTGATGTCCAAGTACCGGGAAAAGGGGGCTGATTTTCATGCCTTACGCACCCGCCAGGCAGCTTCGCACCGGTTTATTTCCGTACATATGCTCGTTCCCGGAGAGTGGACGGTGCACGATGCCCATCACCTAGCGGAAGATTTTGAAGGCGACCTGCGGACGGTGCTCGGCGATGCCCTGGTCACTACCCACCTTGAACCGATCGATGACGACAACTCGTTTGAGGATATCTATGAGAAATAACCCGCTGCGCTGACCTGCAACGTTTTTATTCTATTTTTCAAAAGACGTAACGACCATCCGGAAACAAGGGGTGCGTCCCCTTGTTTCCGGTTTCTTTTCGCTCAGGCGTTGTCGCAAGTGCCGTCGAAGAGACAGTCGCATATGCCGTCGCCATCACCGGTGCCGTCGCCGGGGCCGAACCCTTGGTTATTCCCTGCTCCGCCGTTCCCCTTGCCGTTCCCCGCCAACTGCAGCACGTCCTGATTTTTTTCGATGGCCTTGAGGCAGGAGCCATCTTTGAGCCGACTCTGACTCCGTGAGCGGTCGCCGGTGCCCTGGCCCACGCCGGCTCCTTTGCCGTTACCCGCCATTGCCGGTACGGCCAGCATCAGAACCGCAGCGGTGATTGCCAAAGTTTTCCCAGCAGTTTTTAACAGTTGCATATTTATTCTCCATACGTTTTTCCGGACAGGGCAGGCGGTCGATCCGCCGGCATGAAAGCCTGTTCGGCACAGTGTCTGTTCATGAAACGCAGCGGACTGGCAAAGGTTACAAAAAAATCATTGCCATGACGAAAAAAAATATGAGGTGGCGGAAAACTGTAACCTTCTGACGGGAGAAACGTTATGAGCAACAGATGGATACATTTCGCAAGTTCTATACCGATAACGGCGCCCGTCTTCTCGGCTACCTGCTGCGCAAATCCGGCAATTATCATCTGGCCGCCGATCTTGCCCAGGAGACCTTTGCCCGTTATCTGGAACGATACCGCAACCGCGAGTTGAGCGTGGCCCTGCTGTTTACCATCGGGCGCAATGTCTTCTATGATCATATCCGCCGGCACCGCGAGGGGGTGCCCCTGGATGAGACCAACGCCGGCCTGGCGGACGATCAGGAGCAGCGGTATATTGTCAAAGAAGATATGCAACGGGTGCTTGACGCCATGGGGCAGTTGGACGATGACGATCGTGACATCCTGTCGCTGGTGGTCAGCAGCGGTTTGACCTATCGCGACATCGCGGCGATCAAGGGGTGCTCGGAAGCCAATATCAAGGTGCGGGTGCATCGGGCGCGGCAGAAACTCAGGCAATTACTCCCTGCGGAGTCACTATGAAAGACCATCTGATCAGCCAGTATATCGATAACGAACTGGATCTCGATGAAAAAATCATCTTTGTCGAGACGGTCCATGAGGATCAACGCTTTACCGACGAAACCCTGGCCTTACTCAGGCAGGAAAAACGGCTGCGACCGCAACCGGCCTTACCGTTGCCGGCCTTGCCGCCATTGCCTCGGCAAGCGAGCATTGTTTGCCCCCACTGGTTGACCACCTGGTTTAAACCGCTGGCCGGCTTTGCCGCCGGGGGGGCCGCGGTGCTGCTGTTGGCGCAGTTTCACCCGACCCCGCCGCCGGTTGCCCAGGCGGAGCCGCATCGTTTTGTGGTGTATCTGCCCGAGAGCACGCAAGCAAGGATCATCGGCACCTTTACCAATTGGCAGCCGGTGGCCATGGAACAGGTCGGCGCCAGCGGCTACTGGACCCTGACCTTGCCGTTGCCGGAGGGGGAGCACCGGTACAGTTATCTGGTGGGAGAGGATCGCCTGGTCGCCGACCCCACCATTCTGGCCAAGGAACAGGATGACTTTGGCGGGGAGAATTCGGTGATCTAAGTGCGGGGACTGGCAATATGATCAGGCTGCTGCTGCCCTTGCTGCTCGTTTGCAGCCTCTGGGGTTGTACCCGCCAGCATTATGTGATCGTTGAAGCCAACAGCCTGACCCTGTATTTGCAGGCACCGCAGGCAACGCGGGTTCAGTTCGCCTCCTCGCTGGACCGGTTTGTCCTCCACGAAGCGGTGAATACAGGGAATGGTTCATGGGTGATCAGCGGTTTGGCCCCAAAAGAATTCCAATATTTTTATCTGGTTGATGGCAAGGCAATGCTTCCCGAATGTCGTTTTCTGCAGCACGACGATTTCGGTACAGCGAACTGCAGATATCTGCCCCAGGTACTGGGCCCGGCAGAGCCATGAAGCGCATAATCGTTATTGCATCCGAGGTGTTCGAGGAAAATATGCCTAAACTCATCCTGTCGTTTTTCATACTGCTGCTGCTCATCGGGACCCCCGGGGGCTGGGCGGGCGCAGCGGAAACATCAGGCTCTCCGGCCCAGCAAAAGGCCGCGGAGGGCATGCTGGTCGATGTCGGGGTTGCGGACCCGGATGCCGCCCAAATGGTTGCGGCTATGGCCGAGGCCGGCTTCAGCTCCGAGCAGATGGCCGTGGTCGTCCGGCAGGTTCAGGCTGTTGCCGGTGAGCGGAGCGCCCGGGACGCGGTGGTTGGCAAGATCCGCGAAGGGTTGGCCAAACGGGTCGGTCCCGAAGGGATTGTCCGGGCTACCGATCGGGTTCGCGAGCGGTACGGATTTGCCATGGACACCGCCCGGACACTCGCCCCAGGGCAATATGCCGGCCTGGGCGGAATTATCGCCGATGGCTTGGCCTCCGGGCTCACCCGCGAAGATACCGGGCAAATCGTCGCCGCCCTGGAGGCGCGGCCCTTGCGAACCGACCCCAAGCCGCCGGGGTTGGCCGTCGAGTCCCTGGCCACTGCCCGGGACCTGGTACGGCTGGGGGTTTCGTCCCCCCTGGCCGCGGGGGTAGTGGGTGAGGCGGTCAAGCAAGGGTACGACGGTGATTCGATGCGGATCCTGCGGCAGGTGTTCGGCGAACAGCGGATGCAGGGCAATATGGATCAGGTGGCCCAGAGATTTATGGGCGCCATTCAGGGCGGGGTACGAGCCAGGGAACTTGGCGCACGGGTCGGGGCAGGAGCAGGCAACGGTAAGGGACCCGGTGGCTCCGGATCCGGCGGGGGCGGCGCGGGGGCAGGCTCCGGTGGTGGTGGCGCTGGAGCCAGCGGTGGTGGTCATGGTCATAGCGGCGGCTCCGGCGGGCGGGGCGGGGGTAAGGGCGGGCAGTAGAGCGTCCACTGGTTAAGGAGTCTAAGGCTATCCTCTCCTCAAAATCTCAACTCCCCAGCAGCAGCTCGCAGAAGGCCTGGGCGGCCCGCGAGAGGCTGCGTTTGGGGTGGGTGACCAGGCCCAGTTGGCGATAAAAGCGGACCTCCGGCAATTCGACACAGACCAGAGGGTCGACCGCCATGCTCAGCGGCAGCACGCCCCAGCCTAAGCCGACCGACACCAGCATCCGGATGGTTTCCAGGGAGTTAGTTTCCACGCCGATTTTCAAGGGGATACCCAGGGCCGCGAACGGCCGTTCAATCAAACCCCGGGTGACGGTGCCCGCTTCGGGCAGGATCAGCGGATACTCCGCCAGAGCCTTCAGTTCCCCTCCCCTTCGGGCCAGGGGGTGTTCCTTATTCACCATGATCATCAAGGGGTCGTCCCAGACCTTCTGCAGGATCAGCTTGTCGGTTGGCACCTGGGGCAGGGTCACCAACGCCAGTTCCTTCTTGCCGGCGGCCACCGCCGCGCAGCCGGCCTCCGAGTCCATAAAACCAAGATCAAAGACCACCTGAGGATAGCGCCGGCTGTAGTCGCGGAGCAGGCCCGGGAGTCGGTGCAGGCCGATATGGTGGCTGGTAGCCAACTCGAGCACGCCACTGACCCCGGTGGCGAGGTCGGCGATCAGCCGGCGGCCCTCCTCCATCTCTGCGAGAATATGCCGCGCCTTGGGCAGGAGGGTCCGGCCGGCCTCGGTCAACAGCACCCCTTTGCCGAGGCGTTCAAACAATCGCGCTGCCAGTTCTTCCTCCAAGGCGGCAATCCGTTTGCTGACCGCCGGTTGGGTGAGATACAACTGTGCCGCTGCCAAGGAAAAAGAGCCGGTATCTGCCACGGCCAGCAAGGCTTGTAGGGTATTGGTGTCCATGCTGCTATTCTAGCATGGAATGCAAATTATAAAAACAATGAATTTGAGTTATTTTAAGTTCGGGTTTACGGTGTTTGCAAGACCAAGGAAGCGACAAGGAAGATATCAATGCGTAAAAATCTGTACGACAAACTCTGGGAGGCGCATGTGGTCCGCGACAACAGCGACGGCACCTGCCTGCTCTCCATCGACCGGCACCTGGTCCACGAAGTGACCTCGCCCAATGCAGGTGCAACGATGTTGTTGGTCAGGCGAGGTTGCGAAGCCCGCAGAAATACCGCCCCCTGGCC
>CAIMMA010000255.1 GCA_903842475.1 uncultured bacterium | reverse complement strand
GTTGGAGGTTCGCGCCACCGAGAACTCGATGTTGCATGTGCGGGTGATCCGACCCAGTCCGAGTCGCTTTGATGCACGCCTTACCCTGCCAGGGACCTTGCAGGGAACCCAAGAGGCACAGATCAATTCCCGTGCCAGTGGTTATGTGAAAGCCTTGTTTAAAGACATCGGCGCGAAGGTCAAAAAAGGCGAAGTCATGGCTACGTTGGACATTCCCGAGGTGAGGCGACAAGTCGATGAAGCTGACGCGAATTTCCAACTAGCCAAGACCTCCTACGAACGTTGGACCCGATTACGCGCAAAGGACGTTGTCTCGCAACAGGAACTGGACGAGAAGACCAGCACGTACCGACAAACCCTAGCCATCCAAAAGCGCATGCGAGAACAACTGGGTTTCGGACAAGTTGTGGCACCGTTTGACGGCGTCGTCACCCGGCGTAATGTAAATGTAGGAGACCTCGTCAATGCTGGCAACAGCGGACAAGCGCTGTTTTCTATTGCCCAGACCAATACACTGCATGTGTATTTCTATGTGCCGCAAGATCGAGCCACCCTGGTTAGGGTTGGCGATAGCGTGGATATCATTCAAACTGCTCTGCCTGACAAATCTATCAAAGCCCACATTGCACGCACCGCCGGAGCGATCGACTTGAATTCACGCACCTTGCAGATCGATGTCGAAATATCGAATGGTGACCTGGCGTTACTGCCAGGTGCTTATGTGGAGGTAGTGTTGTATTTTAAACCGAGCGACAACCTGGTGCTTCCCACCAACACCCTGCTTTTTGGTACTTCTGGAGCCCAAGTGGCGGTCGTCAAGGAAGGCAAGGTCGAACGTCGGAGCGTGATATTGGGTACCGACTATGGCCAAATGGTGGAAGTAAAAAGCGGTGTGAGTGTCGACGATCATGTGATAGAGAACCCACCTGATGCAATCGTCCCCGGACAACCGGTGGTGGAGGAAACTTCCCCAAGCAAAGCTCATCCCGGAATATGATACGACCAACAATGCGACAAGCTGTATCCTTTTTCATGCTGGCCTTTGCTGTTCTGGGCTCGGCGTGTACTCCGCTCGGGCCCGACTATGTCCGCCCCGAGATGGAACTTCCGGCCGAATGGAAATCCGCACCGGGGGCCGATCCATCGGAATGGAAACAAGCGCAACCCGCCGACAATCTGCCGAAGTGCGCGTGGTGGACAGTGTTCGGTGACCAGCAGCTCAATACCCTGATGACTCGCAGTCTCGATGGTAATCTCGGCCTCCGGGCGGCAGTTACACGGCTGGATCAAGCCCTGGCACAAAGCGATTTCCATGCAGCAGCGCTTGCGCCCTCCGTACAGGCGGGCGGGGCGGCATCACGCTTGCGTATTTCTGCCAATCGACCAAAAATCAGTTACACCACACCCACCTCGAGCACGGTGCAGAACGATCTGCGACCGGTGTTATCGGTGAGCTATGAATTTGATTGGTTGGGTAAGATTCGCCGCAATATCGAAAGCGCCCAGGCCAGTGCCGAACAGGCCGAAGCTGACAAGGAAAACGTGCGCCTGCTCGTAACAGCTCAGGTGGCGACCGTTTATTTTCAACTTCGGCAAACCGATGAGGAAATCGAGGTTTTATCTGCATACGCAGCCTTGCAGGAAAAGGTGTTGCAGTTAATTACCACACGCTACAACCTCGGCGCAGCCGCCCAGGGAGACCTCGTTGTGCAGGCAAGCTTGGCGGATTCTACTAGGGCCCAATTGGAACTGCTCAAGGCCCAGCGTAATCAGCAGGAAAATGCTTTAGCTACCCTCATCGGTATGCCAGCTGCTGGCTTTCGGCTGGCACCGGGAAAATTGCCCATTATGGTACCGTCGCTCCCACTCACCGTGCCCAGTAGCCTTTTGGAGCGTCGCCCCGATATTGCTGCAGCGGAGCGGGCTATGGCGGCGGCGAACGCACAAATCGGTGTAGCGCAAGCGGCTTATTATCCAATGCTAAGCCTGACTCCGACCTACGGCGGTTATGAATCCAACAACTTGGATAAACTCTTGGGAGCACCTTCTTTGATCTGGTCACTGGGTGTTTCGGCCAGCCAGTTTTTGTACGACGGAGGGCGCATTAGAGCCAACGTGGATTTTGCTAAAGCTGGTTATGCGGGCGCGGTTGCTCATTACCGTCAATCGGTGTTGGTCGGTATCCAGGAGGTCCAGGATGCACTGGGGAATCTGCAGGAGTTGGGAATGGCCAAACAAAGACAGGATGAAGCCGTGCGGAATCACGTCAAAGCCTACCAGATCCATTCGATTCGTTACAAGGAAGGTTTGGACAATTCATTTACTCTCGCCACCACTGAGCAAAACCTACTTGGGTCTCAGCGGGTGCAGTCACAGATACGAGGGAGCCAATTTCTCGCTGCTGTCAGCCTGGTCAAGGCTTTGGGGGGAGGCTGGGCAATGCCAAGCAGTACCCCAAAAGTGGCGCCAGAAATTGGGATTAGCCATTAGTGAGATGAATCTTCCTGCTTCACCGCTCATCAGAAGTGTGAGGTGTGGTCGACGCACTGCTCGACCGCCTCCGTCATCGCTGCTGTCTCATCCCGATCGACGGATAATCTCTCCGCAATTAGCCCTCGCAACAAAAACCTCATCCGATCTCACCCTCCTGCACCGCTCTTTTCACCTATCCCAAGAACTTTCTGCCGCGCATTCTCTGGCTCAGTTTTCATGAGCGGAAGTGGCTCATTTCCTCTTAGCGCCCAAGTCCCAAGCACAACAAGTGATCTCACACATGCGATGGGCAGGAGCTTCGGATTTAACCAAAGAACGAGTCCGAGCAGCAGCGGCGGCGCTGGAGAGGAGAAGTGGCACGGGGCGATTGGACGACTTCATTGCTTTATCCTTTTTCCATATTACCGCTACAGATGTCCATATTGCGAAAATATTCAGAGATGCTTACTTATAGCCGAATGGATGTCTTCTGACCTTGTCAGGAGATTGATTTTTACCACTTTTGAAAGGAGATTATCCTAATGAATTTATTATCTCTTTTTATTCATAAACGTACATTCCTCGCAATTATCTTTTTTTTGTTCATGTTGCCGGTCCCCCTCTTTGCTGCCCAATACACAGAAGAAGTTTCAACCCAAGAGTACCTTTTTGCAAAAGGAAGACTTCGCGATGTCTCTCTCGAGAATCAAACCATTACGATTCAGCAGAAGGGTGGTCAACGAATCATTGTATTAGTGAATGCAGAAACCGAGCTCAAAGGGTTTGAAAAACTTGTGGAGTTGCAAGGAGGTAACGTTATAAAAATTTGGTATCGTCAAGACAAGAGCGGAAACATTGGCCTGAAAATACTTAAGCCTCCGGAACTTGGGTGTTGAATTGCTCATTTTTTTAAGCAAACAAGGAGAGTATGCCATGAAAAAGATAGCTCAGGTATTGTTCTTTCTATTATTCCATACCATCTTCGCCCAGTTGAGCTTCAGCGCAGAAGTAGACAGTAACGTTAATGCATTGACGGG
>CAIMMA010000254.1 GCA_903842475.1 uncultured bacterium | reverse complement strand
GCGGTGCCGCCGGCCGAGACCCGGCTGTTCACCGATCCTTCCACCGAAAGCACCGTAAAAATGTCGGCCTCGATCAATGCGGAGAATCCTTGCAGCTCGGCGAGCGTCAGATCGACCAGCTCGCAGTCCCGCTCCTGGCAGAGGGCCACGATCCTGCCCACCACCCCGTGTGCCTGCCGAAAGGGCATATTGCGACGCACCAGGTAATCGGCCAGATCGGTGGCGGTCATGAAGCCGCCCACGGTCGCCTGTCGCAGCCTCTCCACATTGAAATCCGTGTTATCAAGGAGTTCGGCGGTGATCGACAAACTGGCCTTGACCGTATCCAAGGCATCAAACACCGGCTCCTTGTCTTCCTGCAAATCCCGGTTGTAGGTGAGCGGCAACCCCTTGACCGTCATCAGTAGCCCCATCAGCGCCCCGGTGACCCGGCCGGTCTTACCGCGGATCAGTTCGGGGATATCGGGATTCTTCTTTTGCGGCATGATCGACGAGCCGGTGCAGTAGCGATCGCCGATGCGGATAAACTCAAATTCCTTGGTCGACCAGAGCACCAGCTCCTCGGCCAGACGACTGAGATGGAGCTGGATCAGGTTGAGGCAGAACAGCAGTTCCAGAGCGAAATCGCGGTCGCCGGTGGTATCCATGGAATTGGCGGTAATTGCCGCAAACCCCAGCTCCTCGGCCACCGATTGCCGGTCGATGGGCAACCCGGTGCCGGCCATGGCGGCCGCACCCAGCGGCATGATGTTGATCCGCCGGCGGCACCCGGCCAACCGGTCCCGATCCCGCTGGAACATCTCCACATAGGCGAGCAGATGGTGGGACACCAGCACCGGCTGCGCCCGCTGAAGATGGGTGTAGCCGGGCATGATCGTGCCGAGGTATCTCCTGGCCATCCGGGTGAACGCCCGCTGCACCTCGCCAAGGAGGTGATCGAGGACATCGGCCTCATCGCGCAGATACAGGCGGAAATCGAGGTTCACCTGATCGTTGCGGCTGCGGGCGGTGTGCAGTTTCGCCCCCGCCGGGCCGATTCGGTCGGTCAGCGCCTTCTCGATATTCATGTGGATATCTTCGAGCTCGGACTTGAAGGCAAATTCGCCCCGTTCGATCTCCCCCTCGATCTCGGTCAGTCCGCCGACGATGGCCGCAGCCTCCTCGGCGGTGATCAATCCCTGGCGCGCCAGCATCCGGGCATGCGCCTTGGACCCCATGATATCGTGGCGATACAGCCGCGCATCGTAGTGGATCGAGGCGCTGAAGGCCTCCACCGAGGCGGCGGTGGTCTCAGAAAAACGGCCGCCCCACATCTTGCCGGACTGTTGCTTGGCTTCCACGGTCATTTCATCCGCTGGTGGGCCTGAATCCGCAGGCGCAGAGCGTTGAGGCGGATAAAGCCGGTGGCGTCGGCCTGGTTGTAGACCTCGTCCTCCTCAAAGGTGGCAAACGACTCGGAATAGAGCGAGTTGACCGATTTACGCCCCACCGGGGTACAGTTGCCTTTATAAAGTTTCAAACGGACGGTGCCGTTGACCGTGGTCTGGGCGTCGTCCATGGTCCGCTGGAGCAGCTGCATCTCCGGCGAAAACCAGAAACCGTTGTAGATCAGCTGGGAATAGCGCGGCACCAGGCTGTCACGGATCGAAAGCACCTCCCGATCCAGGGTGATGGTCTCCAGATCGCGGTGGGCGGCCCGCAGAATGGTACCGCCCGGGGTCTCGTAAACGCCGCGGGACTTCATCCCGACAAAACGGTTCTCGACCATATCGAGGCGGCCGATGCCGTTGGCACCGCCCAGCGAGTTGAGCTTGGTCATCAGCGCCACCGGCCCGAGCCGCTCGCCGTCGATGGCCACCGGGGTGCCCTGCTCGAAATCGATCTCGAGGTAGGTGGCCTTGTCCGGCGCTTTTTCGGGGGCAACCGAGAGTTTGAACATATCTTCGTCCGGCTCGTTCCAGGGATCCTCGAGGAGGCCGCCCTCAAAACTGATATGGAGGAGATTCTCGTCGGAACTATAGGGGTTCTTCTTGGTCACCGGCACCGGGATATTGTGCTCCTGGGCAAAGGCCACCAGTTTCTGGCGGCTGTTGAGATCCCAGATCCGCCAGGGCGCGATGATCGTCAGTTTCGGATTGAGCGCCATATAGGTGAGCTCGAACCGAACCTGGTCGTTGCCCTTGCCGGTGGCGCCGTGGCTGACCGCATCCGCCCCTTCGGCAACAGCGATCCGCACCTGTTCCTTGGCGATCAGCGGCCGGGCCAAGGAGGTGCCCAGCAGATACGAACCTTCGTAGATGGCGTTGGCACGGAAGGCCGGAAAAATGTAATCGCGGACAAACTCCTCGCGCAGATCCGAGACCACCACCTTATCGGCCCCGGTGGCCAATCCCTTGGCGGTGACCGCCGCCCAGTCTTCCTGCTGGCCGATATCGGCGGAGTAGGCGATGACCTGGCAGCCGTATTCATTGGCCAGCCATTTTAAGATAACCGAGGTATCCAACCCGCCGGAATAGGCGAGCACTATTTTTTTAACACTCATGATTCGACTCTGACGGCGCTCCGATGGAGCCCGATTGCTGTTAGTTGTTCTTATTTCGCGCCGGTGATAAAGGATTCCAGTATCGCCGCATGGATGTGCATTTTATTTTCGGCCTGATCGAAGACCACGCTCTGCGGACCCTCGAGCACTTCTTCGGTGATCTCCTCGCCCCGATGCGCCGGCAGGCAATGGAGCACGATCGCCCCTTTTCCGGCCCGGGCCAGCAAGTCGCTGTTGAGCTGATACGACTTGAACAGCCCCAACCGCTTTTCCTGCTCGGCCTCCTGGCCCATGGAGGCCCAGACATCGACATTGATCACATCCGCCCCCCGGATCGCCGCGGCGGGATCGCGCAGCACCTCGATGGGCCGCGGGCTGCGGGCACGAGCCTGTTCCAGGATGACGCCATTGGGATCGAATCCGGCCGGACAGGCCAAGGTCAAGGGAAAGCCGAACACCGAAGCCGCCTCGATCCAGGAATTAGCCATATTGTTGCCATCGCCGATCCAGACCGTTTGCAGCTCGCTCAACTCGCCCTTCTCCTCGATCACGGTCATCAGGTCGCTGAGCACCTGACAGGGATGATGGAGATCGGTGAGGGCATTAATCACCGGCACGGTCGCATACCGGGCCAGTTCCTCCACCACCTCCTGGCCAAACGTCCGGACCACGATGGCATCGACATAGCGGGACAGGACCCGGGCGGTGTCTTTCAAGGGTTCGCCGCGGCCCAGCTGCGATTCTTTAGCGGACATGAAAATCACCTGCCCGCCCAAACCGTACATGGCGGCTTCAAAGGAAACCCGGGTGCGGGTCGACGGTTTTTCAAAAAGCAGACAGATTTTACGGCCGGCCAGCTGTTGATGGCGCACGCCGGCTTTGCCCTCGGCCTTAAGCGTCAAGGCCCGATCAATCAAACGCTGCAGCTCCGGCCGGGTGAAGGCCCCCAAGGCCAACAAATGGTTCTTCATAAGACTATCCCATGGAATGCGGGAACGATGCAGCATCTCCGCCTGAAAGCGCAACCCACGCTGGGTATGCCGACCGTTCATACTGGTAAAAATAGAGTTGATACATAAAAACAGGTCATTTGCAAAGGCTTTTCAAAGGAAAAGACCTGTGTACCGGACTTTGGGACCAAAAAGAAAATCAGTTGGCGATTGCGACCGCGTTTTGGCTGAAAAAAAGTGCGGAAGCCAGAATCTTAAGGCCAATCAGGATCAAAACCACGCCCCCCGCGACCTCGACCCGTTTGCCCCAGCGCTCGCTCGCCCGGGTTCCCAAAAAAAGTCCCATGACGGTGAAGCAGCAGGCCACCAGCCCGATCACCAAGGAGGGAATCCAAATGGTCACGTCGATCATCGCCAGGGTCAACCCCACGGCCAGAGCGTCGATGCTGGTGGCCACGGAAAGCGCCACCATGGTCAGGCCCCGGCTGGGATCGTTGGTGCGCTCCACCCCTTCCTCGGCGGTCAGGGCCTCATAGACCATACGCCCGCCAACCCCGAGCAGCAGGACAAAGGCCAACCAATGACTCCAGGCCGCCACAAACGACTGCACGGTCATCCCGGCCAGCCAGCCGATCACCGGCATCAACCCCTGGAACAGGCCGAAATGGAAGGCCAGCCGGAAACAAGGACGAAAGCTCAACGGCTGCAGAATGGCGCCTGCGGCCAGGGCGACGGCAAAGGCGTCCATGGCCAGGGCCACGGACAAGGCAATCAGGGAAAGCGGATCCATGGTCAGGGTCGGACGTGCCGACGGACGCCGCCGCTCATGCCAGCTCGTCGAGCACCAGGCAAAGCCTGACAATCAGTTGGTCGATTTCTTCGCGACTGACCACCAGCGGCGGCACAAAGCGCAGCACCCGGTTGCCGGCGAAATTGATCAGCACCCCTCGTTCAAACAGACGCTGGACGATGGCCATCCCCTGCTCGATGCCCTTTTCGGTGAGCACCAGCCCCAGAAGCAGTCCCCTGCCCCGGACCCCGGTGGCCAGATGGGGGTAACGGGCCGCCACCCCCTCCAGCTTGTCCACCAGATACCGGCTCTTGTCCCGGACCGATTCGAGAAAACCGTCGGCCAGCATGATCCGCAGGACCTCGACCGCCGCAGCCGCGGCCACCGGGTTGCCGCCGAAGGTGGAGGCATGGGTGCCGACGGTCAGCGAGGCGGCGATGGTTTCCGTGGTCAGCATGGCCCCGATGGGCAGCCCGTTGCCGAGCGCCTTGGCCAGGGTCATGATATCCGGAGTCACGCCCAGCTGCTCATGGGCAAACAGGGTGCCGGTGCGGCCCAGACCGGTCTGCACCTCGTCGAAAATCAACAGGAGCCCATAACGGTTGCAGAGCTCGCGGATCGCCAGCAGATAATCCGGCTCCAAGGGGCGGACTCCGCTTTCCCCCTGCAGGGGTTCACAGAGAATGGCGCAGGTCCGCGGGGTGATCAAGGCCTCGATGGCCCGGGGATCGCCAAACGGCGCATGGACAAACCCCTGGGGCAACGGCTCGAAACCCTGGTGAAAACGCGGTTGGCCGGTGGCGGCCACGGCCGCGAGCGTCCGCCCGTGGAAGCTGCCTTCCAGCGAGATAATCTCGTACTTGCCCGGTCCGCTGTGAATTCGCGCCAGCTTGATCGCCGCCTCGTTGACCTCGGCCCCGGAGTTGGCCATAAACACCCGGTCGGCAAAACTGTGGGCGACCAGCAGCTCGGCCAGCTCGATCTGCGGCGGGGTGTGAAAGAGATTGGAGACATGCACCAGGGCCCCGGCCTGGCGGCAGATCGCTTCGGTGACCTGCGGATGGCAATGCCCGAGCGAGCAGACCGCGATCCCGGCGAGGAAATCGAGATATTCCTTGCCGTCCGCGTCCCAGAGCCTGCACCCCCGCCCCTTGACCATTGCCGCCGGAAACCGGCTGTAGGTCCCGATAAACACCCCGTTGCCCCGTGTTGCCCACTCGTCGTTACTCATGCCACCAACTCCGTCCCGATACCTGCCCGGGTGAAAATTTCCAATAAAATTGCATGTTCCTGTCGGCCGTCAATGATGTGGGCCTTGGCCACGCCGCCGTCCAGGGCCGATTTGCAGCAGTTGACCTTGGGGATCATGCCGCCCTTGATGACGCCGGCCGCGATCAGGTCGTCGATCTGGTCGCGGTAAATGGTGGAGATCAACTCGCCGCTGCTGTTCTTGACCCCTTCGACATCGGTGAGCAGCATCAATTTGACCGCGCCCAGTTCGGCGGCGATAGCGCCGGCCACGAGATCGGCATTGATATTAAAAGCCTGGCCGTCTTCGCCGACCCCGACCGGGGCGATCACCGGAATAAAATCATGACGATCCAGGGTCTCGAGGATCTCGGCATTGACCCTGGTCACCTCGCCGACCCGGCCGATATCGATCAGCTCCGGCGGTCGGTCCTCGCCGGTGGGCTTGCCGTGAATGGTCAGTTTCCGGGCCTGGATCAGGTCGCCGTCCCGTCCGGAAAGCCCGACGGCCTTGCCGCCGCAGTGGTTGATCAGACCAACGATCTCCTTGTTGACCTTGCCCACCAGCACCATCTCCACCACATCCATGGTCTCGCCGTCGGTGACCCGCATGCCCTGAATGTAACTGGGGGTGATATGCATCTTTTCAAGGAAACGGTTGATCTGGGGCCCACCGCCGTGAACGATCACCGGATTGATGCCGATGTATTTCATTAAAATCACATCCAAGGCAAAGCTGCGCTTTAAAGCCTCGTCGACCATGGCGTGACCGCCATACTTGATCACGACGGTTTTCTCCCTGAATTCGCTGATATAAGGAAGCGACTCCACCAGCACCTTGGCCTTGGCGATTTCTTCACGTATCATTGTTCCCCCTGTATCGTACACCCGCGGCTGCCGCCAAAAATTGGAGGGTGCATTTTACCCTTGCTTCAACCCCATGTAAACCTTTCTATTTCTTCCCTGGACAAAAGAAGGGGACGCACGGCCCGAAGCCCTTTACAATTGCATGACAACAAAGTACTATGCCCGAGCACTTGCAAAAACCAATCCCGAAACAATAACGGTGCCTTTTTCATCTTCCTTTTCGAGGACATTGCCATGGGGCAGCTCTTTGCCTTCGCACGAAGAACCCTGGGAATAACCGCGCTGGCCCTGCTGCTCGCCGCGGCTTCCTGCATCGCCGCCGAAGAGCCGTCCGAGCCGATTAACATCGAGGCCAACCGGATGATCTCCCAGGAAAATGCCAACAGCGTGGTCTTCATCGGCAACGTCGATGCCCGGCAGGGTAAACTCACCATCCGTGCCGACGAAATGACCGTCTATTATACCGAGAAAAAAACCAATCAGGACAAGCCCGACAAGACCTCCAGCCAGATGGAAAAACTGAACTGCAAAAACAACGTCAAAATCACCCAGGGCGACTGGCTGGGAACCGGCGACCGGATGGATTACACCGCCAAAGAGCGCAAGGTCGTCCTCACCGGCAACGCCAAGGCCTGGCAGGGGCAGAACATGGTCGCCGGCAAGACCATCATCTACTATCTTGACGAAAAACGCTCGGTGGTCGAACCGGATGCGACCAGTAAAGAAAGGGTCAGGGCCGTGCTCCACCCGGAGACCAAGAAAAAGCCATGACCGGGCCATCGGTCCTCGAAACCCGGGGCATCGTAAAGGAATACCGCAGTCGACGGGTGGTCGACCAGGTCAATCTGCAGGTCCAGAGCAGCTCGGTGGTCGGCCTGCTGGGGCCCAATGGCGCCGGCAAGACCACCACCTTTTATTCGATCGTCGGTTTTATTCGTCCGACCAGCGGCGCTATTTTTCTGGACGAGGAAGACATCACCGGGTTGCCGATCCACCTGCGGGCCTCCCGCGGGATCACCTACCTGGCCCAGGAACCGTCGATTTTCAAAAAACTGACGGTGGAGGAAAACATCCGGATTGTGCTGGAGCCCATGGGACTGCCGCGCAATGAAATCAACCAGCGGATCGGCGACCTCCTGGCAGAGCTCAAACTCGAGCACCTGGCCGGCAACAAGGGCCATGCCCTTTCCGGTGGGGAACGGCGCCGGGTGGAAATCGTCCGGGCGCTCGCCACCCGGCCGCGCTTCATCCTGCTGGACGAGCCGTTTGCCGGGGTCGATCCCCTTTCGGTCGCCGACCTCCAGCAGATTATCCGCGACCTCAAGCAGAAAGGATTAGGGGTGCTGATTTCCGATCATAATGTCCGGGAAACCTTGCAGGTCTGCGATTTCGCCTATATCATGAACAATGGTCAGATTCTGACCAGCGGGGTAGCCGAGGATATCATCCAGAGCGCCGTGGCCCGAAAAATGTATCTCGGCGATAACTTCCGCATGTGACCGCCGACCGACGAATCCCCGTGTGTAACCCCGAACCCAGGTAACCGATCCAATACGCCATGGCACTTGAACTCAGACAAAGCCTCAAGCTCGCACAGAAACTGGTGATGACGCCGCAACTGCGTCAGGCCATCAAACTGCTGCAGCTCGGCCGTCTTGAACTCACCGAGGCCCTGCAGGCGGAAATCGAGCAAAACCCCATGCTGGAGGAAATTCCTCCCCTGCTTGAACAGCCGGTCAACCCCGACGCCCTTTCCGCCGAAGAAACCACCTTTGTCACCGAAGCCCCCATTACCGATCGGGTCAAGGGCGACGACCCCGCCACCGTGGCCGAGGTCAACTGGGAAGACTACTCCAACAATTTCGATGCCGACTTTTCCTTTGCCCACGAAACCCCGGCAGCGGACGCCCCCTCGCAGTTCGATTTCATCTCCGCCACCCCGGGACTGGATTCGTATCTGCAATGGCAGCTGACCCATCTGGAGCTGACCGATCAGGACATCGAACTGACCCACTTCATTATCGGCAACCTCGATGGCCATGGTTTTCTCGAAGCCGGCATCGAGGATATCTGCCAACACTGCCACTGCTCCGAGGAGGAGGCCGAAGGCGCCCTGCGGCTGGTGCAAAGCCTCGATCCACCGGGGATCGCGGCCCGCTCCATTCAAGAGTCCCTGCTGCTGCAGCTTGATCGGCTGGATTACTACGACACCCTGCCCTACCGGATCGTCGAAGAGTACATGCCCCTGCTGGAGGCCAGGAATTATGCCCAAATGGCCCGCGATACCGGCGCCCCCTTAAAAAAGATCACCGAGGCGGTGGCCGTCATCCAGCAGCTGACCCCTTTTCCCGGCAACGAATTCAGTAACGAGCAGACCAATTACGTCATCCCGGACGTCTATATCTACAAAATCGACGGAGAATTCGTCATCAACCTCAATGACGACGGCTTGCCGCAGCTGCAGATTTCCAGCCAATACCAACAGCTGCTCAAGCAAAAGAATGACCTGCCCCCGGAATCACGCGGTTATTTACGTGAGAGCAAACGGAACGCCGAATGGTTCATCAAATCGATCGAACAGCGGCAACGAACCATCTACCGGGTTATGGAAAGTCTCTTGAAATTTCAACGCGATTTTTTCGAAAAAGGGGCAGGGGCGATGCGGCCGCTGATCCTGCGGGATGTGGCCGAGGATATCGGCATGCACGAGTCGACCGTCAGCCGGGTCACCTCAAACAAATACGTGCATACCCCCCAGGGCATCTATGAACTGAAGTATTTTTTCAGCACGGCGGTGTCCACCACCGACGGCGATACGGTGGCGGCCGAAGCGATTAAAAATCGCATCCGGCAACTGGTCAGCCACGAAAACCCGGCAAAACCGCTCAGCGACAACACCATCTCGGAACTGTTGGCAGGCGAGAACATCACGGTTGCCCGGCGCACCGTGGCCAAATATCGCGATCAGTTGAAAATTTTACCGGTCAAACACCGGCGCCAAACCCGGTCTTCCTGAACGCCCCCATGGTCCGGCTCAACAACGCATCAATCATGCTCGAAATGAAGGCGACCAGCAAGGAGGGCGCCCTGCGGGAACTGGCGGCCCTGGCTGCGGTGGCATGCGGCCGTTTCACCGAGGAAATCCTCTATTCCGTGCTGCTCGAACGCGAAGCGCTGGGCTCGACCGGGGTCGGCAACGGCATCGCCATTCCCCACGGCAAAATCAAAGGACTCGACGACATCCTGCTTTGTTTCGGTCGCAGCCGGGCAGGCATTAACTTCGAGGCCATCGATAACCGCCCGGTGCATCTTTTCGTCCTGCTGCTTTCCCCAACCAGCAAGGCTGCAGAATATCTGCAAGCCCTGGCCCGGGTCAGCAAGATCCTCAAAAATATCGACAAACGGCAGCAACTGCTCAACTGCACCACCAGGGAAGAGATCGTCGCCCTGTTCACCGCCGCTCCGACGCCATCCTGAACCAAACGGTAAGACCCCGACGTGCGGGGCCGTACCGTGCCAGATCAGGTCCGGATCATCTCCGCAATCTGAAACGCCATCTCCAGGGCCTGTTCCGCATTCAGCCGCGGATCGCAGGTGGTCAGGTACCGCAATCCCAACTGGTCGCCGGAGAGTTGCCGCGCACCGCCGATGCATTCGGTAACATCGTCGCCGGTCAATTCAAAATGGACCCCGCCGGGGATGGTGCCCTCCACCCAGTTCAACTCGAAGAAGCACCGCAATTCCGAAAGAATGTTTTCAAAATCCCTGGTTTTATGGCCCGAGGGGGCGCTGAAGGTATTGGCGTGCATGGGGTCGCAGGTCCACAGGACATGGAGCCCCGATTTCCGCACCGCCCGGAGCAGCGGCGGCAGGTGCTTCTCGATCCCCTTGGAGCCGAAACGGGTGATCAGGGTGATGCGGCCGGCCTCATTCTCCGGATTCAACCGTTCGATGATGGAGAGAATGTCGTCAATCTGATAATTCGGCCCCACCTTCATGCCCAGTGGATTACGTACGCCCCGCAGGAATTCGATATGGGCGCCGTCAATCTGCCGGGTGCGGTCGCCGATCCACAGCATATGGGCCGAACAGTCGTACCAGCCGCCGGCAATCGAATCCTCACGGGTCAAGGCCTCTTCATAGCCGAGGAACAACGCCTCATGGGAGGTGTAAAACTGCGCTTCCTTTAACTGGGGGATGTCGGTGGAGATGCCGATGGTCTCCATGAATTTGAGCGCGCTGCTGATCTGCTTGGCCATCCGCTCGTAGGAGCGCCCCATGGGCGACTGCTTGACGAATTCCTTGTTCCAGGCCTGGACCCGGTGCAGGGAGCCGAAACCGCCCCGGGTAATGGCGCGGAGCAGATTCATGGTCGCCGCCGACAGGTGGTAGCCCTTGAGCAGCCGATCCGGATCAGGAATCCTGGCCTCCAGCACCGGATCGGCGGAGTTGGCCATATCGCCTCGGTAGCTGGGAATTTCGATACCACCCACGATTTCGGTATCGCTGGAGCGCGGCTTGGCGTACTGACCGGCGATGCGGCCGACCTTGACCACCGGCTTGTTGCCTGCATAGGTCAGGATGACCGCCATCTGCAGCAGAACCTTGAGGGTCTCCCGGATATTGGGTGCGGTGCAGCGGGAAAACTCCTCGGAGCAATCCCCGCCCTGGAGCAGAAAGGCCTCGCCCTTGACCGCCTTGGCGAGCATGGCCTTGAGGTCCCGGATCTCGCCGGCAAAGACCAGCGGCGGCAACAAGCTCAGGGTTTGGATTATTTCATCGAATCGCTCCTTGTCCGGCCATTTCGGCTGTTGCAGGGCGGTGAAATTATGCCAGCTCGTTTTACTCCAGGTTCCTGTGTTCTTCATGATTTTCTTCTGCTTTAACTTAATTGATAGTGTTGGGTTGCCGCTTCCGGCCATCGGCGGGAGCAGTGATACCATTCTTTATTGGTTTGCTGCTGGTGCGCAGTTGGAACCGACGCAACAGACTTCCTGATCAAAAACATTGAGAATCCGCAGGGCCTTGTCCCGCCGCCCCGGATCGGTGAACGGCTCAAAAACAAATTCATCGAGCATCGCCTCCGTCCGTTGCCGGTCGGGGATGCAGGCCATGCCGCTGGCCAGGACTTTCCCCTGGGCGGTTTCGAGCAGCTCCGCATCCCTGCCGTTGGTGACGACGGCCAGGGGAATACGATATCCGGGATCGAGCATCCGAGCCGCAGCCACGGCCGCCGTTTCCCGAGTCACCAGAGAACCCGGACCGTAGCGAAGGATGAACAGCCGCCTCCCTTTGATCCGCACCGTTAATTCGATCAGAGTCCGAACCCGGCTGTTATTGAAACAGCTGTCGATGGCCAGGCGGGGTTCCAGCTCCTCCTTGGCATAGCCGAGCTGTTCCACCAGCAGGCGTGCCAGCCCTTGCCTGATCCGCTCGTCGTCGGTATCGGGAAGGGGCTCGCCGGTGAGATAATCCTGGAGCACACCGTAGACAAGATGATGTCCCGAGGTATCGATCATGGGGTACCCCTGAGTACAACGAATGAAGAAATCGGGATGAGGAACAACTTGCGCTGCCCGCAAACCGCCTGCAGCTGTTCAACGTGCTGCTCCCTCTCGTTTCGAGGCAACGGTCTGAATGGCGACCTTGTCGCCAAGGAGAGCGGATCAGGTAAGCGCATACCGACCTTTTTGTCAATGGCCAAATAACCGGGTGGCGTTATTACCAGCGGATCAGGCGCTTACCACAGGCCGCGGCGGTACGCAAGGAAACGCTGGCCCTGAGTGCGGATTCCGGGTATTTTATCAGGAATTTATCCGCTCCCGCAACCATACGGCTGCCCGGGACTTCCTCTTCTTTTTTCTTTCGAGACACGCTCCATGGCATCCCCTACCGCCCCCCCCTCTGCTGACCGACAATGGCTGAAGATCACCTTTCTCTGCCCGCTGCCGCTGCTCGACCCGGCCGCCGATCTCCTGGGCGTACTCAGCGGCGTCGGCGTGGAACAGAGCCCGGAAACCCCATCCGGGGCGTTGATCAGCGGCTTTTTTCAACTGGGAGACTCCGACGAGGCCCCCGTGGGCCAGGTTGAAACCGTTGAGACCATTCTGGCCGGGGTCACCCAACAGATGACCGAACTTTTTGCACTCTATGGATGCACCCCGGAACCGCCGACGCATACCCTGCTCGCCGACCAGGATTGGGCCACCAGCTGGCAGCAGTATTTCAAACCCTTTGAAATCGTCCCGGGCCTGGTGATCAAACCTTCCTGGGAGGACTATCAGCCCGGCCCCGGCCAGCACATCCTCGAACTCGATCCGGGCATGGCCTTCGGCACCGGCCAGCACGCCTCGACCCAGATGGCCCTGGCCCTGCTGCAAATGTCCATCCGGGAAACCACACCTGCCCAAGCCCTGGATGTGGGCACCGGCACCGGCATCCTCGCCATGGCCGCCGCCCTTTTCGGGGTCGGCCGGATTATCGCCATTGATAACGATCCGGATGCGGTGACGGTGGCGAAGGAAAATATCGCCAACAATCGGCTGGAAGGGCATATCGAGGTCAGCACCACCCCGGTGACCGAGCTTACCGGCACCTACCAGCTGGTTTGCGCCAACATTGTCCACGATGTGCTGGTGGAGATGGCCCCGACCTTGGCCGGGCTGACCGCAGCCGGCGGCCAGCTAGTCCTGGCCGGCATTCTCAGCGGCGAGCAGGAAGACAACATTATCAAGGTGTATGCGGCGCTGGACTGTCGGCTGCGGGACCGACGGCACCAGGACGAATGGACGGCGCTGCGGCTGGAGCGGACGAACCCGCATTGAACCATCCCCGGCAACCCGCCCGGGGACGATTCCATACGGTACTGCGTCAAGCCTCGGGTCTCACGACCCGAGGTCGTATAGACGTGCGGTGTTCAGACAACATCATCGACCGAGCTGCTCCTGTCCTCGAACAGTAAAAACAGATCGCCGGAATCCTGCTGTCCTCCCAGCGCCGCCATCTGCAGATACTTCTCCAGGATCGCGGCCGTCAGCCCATCGGTTGCTTCGGTTTCCGCAGCCCCGCCTTCTGCATGCGGCGGCGGCCCCTGCGGACGATTGGCCTCCATCGCCGCCACCGCCTCATCGGTCGAGAAACTCCCGTCCGTATCCGCATCATAGGTGCTGAGAAAATCTTCAGCCGTCAGGGCACTGCCGGTGGCCTGGTTGATGATCGACACCAACCCTTCCGCTTCCTCGACGCTGATGACGCCGTCGCCGTTGGCATCGGCGCCGCCGACCATCTCGGACTCCGGGCCCCCAGCCTTGCCCATTGGCGGCGGACCTTGCGGACGATTATCCTCAAGAGCGGTCATGGCTTCCTCCTGGCTGAACGAACCATTTGTATCGGCGTCGTAGGTGGTGAGGAATTCGGCCAGATCAACCGAGACCCCGGTGGCCTCGCTGATTTTTTCCGTTAAACGCTGCACCTCGGTTGCCTCGAGACTGCCGCTGCCGTCCGAGTCCAGCTTGGTGAACAGCTGCGCCAGGGTCGGTTTTTCTTTGCCGGCGGCTTGCTCCGCTGCCCCGGATGCGGAACGATTCCGCATGGTGGCCATCTGGCCGATATAATTTTGACTCGTTCCTATACTGCTGATCGTCATAACGCCCTCCTCTTGCTATTTGTTGCACTATC
>CAIMMA010000253.1 GCA_903842475.1 uncultured bacterium | reverse complement strand
TTGACCCCGAGCGAGGTGGCGGCCCGGTCGCCGGTGGCCATGATGTTGAGGTCCCGGCTGTAGAACAGGGCGGTCAAGGCACCCAGCAGAGCGGTGGGGGTCAGCAACAGGATATTGTGCCAGGAGGCGCCGGAAAGGCTGCCCATCAGCCAGAAGATGATGATCCCGACCTGCTCGTCGGCGAGAAATTTGAGAAAGCCGATGGCTGCCGACAGGATAGCGGCGACGATTACCCCGGCCAGGATCAGGCTGGTGGAGGAGAGTCTTCGATCGCCCGAGGCCAGGAACAACACCACGGCCAGCGTCCCGATGGCGCCGCCAAAGGCAAAAATCGGCACCGAAACCCCCGGCGGAAGGACCAGGCCGAAAATCTGGAGGACGATCACCAGGGAGGCGCCGAAGGCCGCGCCGGTGGAAATCCCCAGGGTGTAGCTGTCGGCCAGGGGATTGAGCAGGATCGCCTGGAAGACGGTGCCGCTGATCCCGAGCATGCCGCCGACCAGGACCGCGGCAAGAATGCGGGGCATGCGGACATCGGCGACCACGGCGGCAGCCACCGGATCGATCCCGGCGGGCAGGGAATATGGGGTGAGTTTGGCCAGGAGGATGGTGGCGACATCGAGGATGGAAACCTTGAGAAAGCCAAGGGTGGCCGCCAGGGCGATCGCGCCGAGGAGGACTGCGGTCAGCAGGAGCAGGATGCGGGTGACGCTATAGCCCCGGGTGTCCATCAACGGAGCTCTATGCCGGCATCGGCGGCGGCCTCGGCGGCATGATCGACGAAAATTTGGGCCACGGCGGGCTGTTCGCCCAAGCCGTTGAGCACCGGAATTACTTCAAATCCTTCTGCGGTCAGGATCGATTGCCAGGAGTCCGCCCCTGGTCCGGTCAGATCGCGGGTGGCATGGTCGCCGGCCACGACGAGGAAGGGTTTGACGAGTACCCGCCGCACCGCTCGTTGGCGCAGTTCCGTCAGGATCGAAGCAAAGTCGGGGAATCCCTCCACCGTGGCGATCAGGGTGAGAACGTCGGGGTAGAGCTGCCGCATGCGGGCGGCGAATTCCAGGTAGAGACCGCCCGAGGGAAACAGGTGGTTGCCGTGGCCCATGTAGACCAGAGCCGCCTGGTGGCGACGGGCCAGTTCGGCGTCGTCGGCCAGGGCGACGGCGGCGATCCGGAGGTCTTCGCTGTACGGATGGGCCAGACTGTAGGTGCCGAGCAGCGGGCGGCCCAGGGCAATTTTCTCAAACGGCTGCCAGCGGGGCTTGAGGGTACGGATGGAAGCCAGCGCCCGGACGTAGGCGCCCAGATCGTGAAATTCTTCGGCCGGGGCGATATGCGTCGGCTGGACCACCAGGGTGTGGCAGCCCCGGTCCTGGAGGTTGGCGATGGTGGCCAGGACGCCTTGCACCTGGAGGATCTCTTGGGGGAGGTTCGGGTGAGCGGCCAGATAGGCCGGATCAACGGCACGCTGGTGCCAGAGGCGACGGATCTGGTTGGAGGTGAAGGCGAATTTGACCGGAATGTGCGGATAGGTCGCTGCCATGGCGGTTTTGATGGCCAGCAGCCCGTTCAGAGCCGGCTCGACCGTGGTCCCGAACATGGCCAGCACTATCGCCTTTGTCTGTTGCACTGTTTCATCCTCGGTCTGGATCAGCAGGATACTTCGGCGGGAACGGGCTTGTGGCTCGTTAACCCCTCGATTTTCCTGAGTTTCAGGCCCGAATAAAAAAAATCCCGGACCAAAAAATCTTGATCCAGGATGTCCCTTGTTTACCGCTGGAGTCTGCTTGCCCCGTCTTTTTTGCCGGAAAGGTCGAGGTATTGCTGTTCAGGCAGGTCTTCTGACTTCCGGATCAACCTCCTTCCGCGCCTTCCCGTTTCCATGCGGTCACAGTGGCGAACTTGCGGAATTTGTCCCCGGGTACAGCGGCGGGCCCGTTCCGGATTGTAACCGGATTCCCTTTTTCATCCGTTGCTACGGACACCTGAACTTTAATGCGCCCCATCGTACCTGCAGCCACTACTGAAGTCAAGAGCAAGTCAAGGACGACCTGGAAAAAGCGGCCCAAAGTCAAGGGGCAAGGGGCGCGTGCGTCGATGGTTTTTCCGCCGGTTTCCGGGCTGCCGTTAGAAACCGTTTTCGTCGTCCAGGGCGCCGGGATCCATATCCACTAGCGGGGGCAACAGGGTCTTGACTTCGGCCACCGTCCATTCCGGCTGCCCGGAAAGGGTGGCGGCATCGATCCGGTTCAAGGCTCGGGCGATCTCCTCGTAGCTCTTGTGGTTCCGGCGCAGCCGCAGGATCGAGGCGGTGAGCTGTTCCCGGCTGAAGGTTTTTTTCGCGGGCCCGGGGGACTCGGTCACCACAACCGTCTGCAGCTTGCCTCCATTCGGGGGCTCGACCATGCGCTCGGCATGGGCAGGGGGTACCGGCGGCGCGGTTTCGCGGTACGGCTGAGGGTCGGCGGGGAACTCCATGGGCATGGGCTTGTATTCCAGCTGCAACCCCACCATCAGGCGCATGAGATCGTCGATCTGCCGGTCGCGGCGCCCTAATTGTTCGCGCATATCCTCCAACTGGTCGCGGAGCAGTTCGATCTGCTCCTTGTAGGCCACCAGGAGTTCGGCCAGAAACCCCTGGCCGGCGGACATATCGGGCAGCCGGCCTTCGCCGGTGCCGACTTTTTGATGGCCGATGCCGGTCGCCTCCTCGCTGTCCCGTGCATAGGTGGCCAGCAGCTGCCGCCCTTCGTGCCACCGCTCCAGATCGGTGTAGCGGAAGCGCACTTCCTGCTTGCCGGTCACCGGATTGAGGATCAATTTGTAGGGCAGCCCGCGCTTGCGGTATCGGCTGATCGATTTGGTTGAGACGTTGAGGAAATCCGCCGCCTCTTTCTGGGTTACGGTATATTCGTGTTCGCTCATGCCTTCCTCGCTGTTGAATACTCGGTCACGACCGCCTCTCACGCAGCAGTTCCCGGCCGGTATTGATGACGCCCTGGAAAAAGGTATCGATTTCGGGTTTGTCGACATTGCTGTTGGTAATCAGCAGGCGCAGGGTCAGCTGATTGTCGACAAATCCGGTGCCGACCAGGCTGGTGCCCTGTCGGTGCAGGCGCTCCCGGAGGGCCAGGTTAAAGGGTTCAACGGGGATATCGGCGGGCGTTCGGTAGCGGAAACAGATGTTGAACGATTCACGCGGCACGACCATTTCCAGCTCCGAAGCCTGCCGCACCCGTTCCTCGGCGTGCCGGCACAGCTCCAGATAGTGCTCGATCCGTTGGGCCAGCCCGGTCTGTCCATAGAATTTCCAGTCGAGGAACCATTTGAGGCTGTCGACCCGGCGGCCGCACTGCAGCGAGAGGGTGCCGAGATCGCGGACATCGCCGTCTTTGCCGTTGCGGAAAATATAGCTTTCATCGCCGGCGCTGCAGACTTCCTTGAGAATAGAGGGCCGGTTGTTGAACAGTAATACATTGCACATCAGGGCCGTGCCCAGCATCTTGTGAAAATCAAGGGTGAAGCTGTCGGCTTTTTCGAGATGCGGCAGGTGCTGCCGGCGGAGCGCATCGCTGAAAATCACGGCCCCGCCCCAGGCACCGTCGACATGCAGCCAGAAGTCGTAGCGTTCCCGCAGGGCCAGCAGCGGCTGCAGCTGGTCATAGGAGCCCCGGACGGTGGTGCCGGCGGTGGCCCCGACAAAGAACGGCACGCCGCCTGCGGCCACGACTTCGGCCAACCGTTGTTCCAGGGCCGGCAGGCTCATGCGGCCATGGTCGTCGACCGGGACCTTGATGAGGTGCTCGGTGCCCAGCCCGATGATATTGGCGGCTCGATCCATGGAATAGTGGGCGTCGGCGTTGACGAACCCGAACAGCTCAGGCTGGCCGAACAGGCCGTGTTGTTTGATGGCCGGGTTGCTCCAGTTGCGGGCCGCCATCATGGCGATCATGTTGGCGTTGCTCGATCCGGTGGTCATCTGGCCGGTGCCGTTGGTGAATCCGACCAGGTCGAGCATGGTCCGCAGCATGTATTTTTCCATGAGGGTCGAAACCGGAGCGGTCTCATAGGTACAGGCCGAAGTGTTGGTGATGGCGGTGATCATCTCGCCGATCACCGAGGGCAGATTGGCCCCGGCCCACATGCGGTTGAGGTAACTTGGATGGCTGGTTTTAACGGCATGGGCCAGGTATTGTTCCACCCGGGAAAACAGCTGGTCCCAGTTCCCGGTTTCCCGGCCGCTGTCGAGATCCAGCAGCCGCTCGAGTTCGCCGGGGTCGTGGTATTCGACAAAAGTTCCGGACTCCCGATCACGGTAATAGCGGGTGATGATCTGCAGCAGCCGTTCGAAGATTTCTTCCTGCTCCATACTTCTGTGCGTGCTCCCTGAGGTCATTGAAAAATCTATACAAAAACGAAGCCATAAAGCGACCGGGCAGGACAGCGGTCTGCCTGGTGGCACCGTATCAATTCCAGTCGTTTTTGCAAGGAGGTTTTTTTCGAACCGGGCCTTGGAAGGCAAAACCATCGGTTCGGCGCCCCGATCTCCTGGAACACACCTGCGGTTCCTTACCGGATAACCGTACATCCCGCAAAAACGCTTGATCTATACTACAGGGGCGACGGATAATCGAACAGAAAGTAGCGGGCGGCGGGCGAGTAAGGCGGTGGGGCGCTCTTGGGCCGTAACCGAACGGCAAACCAGGAGGTCGGTGCGGGGTTTGGGCGATTACCGTTCCGGTAAGATGGTGTTGTCGATATAGACCATACCTTCCAGCAGCAGATGGTCGATTCGAGCCTCCAGCCGGACGGCTTCGGGAGCCGGGAATTGATCCGGATAAAAAGCAAAGGTTCCTTCCTGCCAGGAAAGCGCTTCAAAGAAGGCCTCCTTGATCTGGCGCAGCAGGGAATCGTCCAGTCCGGAAGGCTCGATATACCCCTGTTCGAGAAGAATCTGGCCAAATCGCCGTTGAAACAGGCCCTGGGCATGCAGCCGTAAACATTCCTGCAGCTGCTCGGCGGTGATCATCTGCGACTCAAGGAGAATTTCCCCGATTTTTCGTTGATGAATCTGCAGCATCCCATAGGTCAGTACGCCTTGGGTGAAATAAAAATTACCGATATTTTCAGGGGAATGGACTTCAAGCTTGCCGGTCAGGGCGGCAAAATCGAACAGCTGGAAAATGTTATCCAGCGCAATCGCGGCAATATTCCCCTGCATGGCAATCCGGTCGTTCGCCTTGGGCACCGCCGGTTTCTCGGCGGTCGGCGTGGGGTCCGGTTGACTTTTTGGGGTCAGGTGGCTGAAGGGGCTACGTGGGGTCAATAGTCAACTCGCGGTGGTATAAAGACTGATATTTAGATTGCTATCTCATTCTATTAATCGCTTATTGAGGGTCGGGAGTCAAGAACTATTCCCAGAGGGGCGCAAGATATCGGGCCCTCCTGGGAACGGAAAAACAATGTCTGTTTAGATGCCGGTGATTCCCAGCGGGGCGCGGGTGAGGACCTGGACGCCGTCCGCGGTGAGGGCATAGGTGTTCTCGATACCCACCGCTCCCTCCGGGAAGACGAACTTAGGCTCCAGCGCAAAGGTCATGCCCACGGCCAGGGGCATTTTCACGCCCTTGGCGAAAATCGGGTATTCGTCGAGCTCCAGGCCGACGCCGTGGCCGATGAAGCGAACCCCGTCGCTGCCCATGCCCATGAAATGGTCCTGCAGCCCCATCTGTTCGGCCAGTTCCGCCGATTTAAGATAGATGTCTTCGCAGATGACGCCCGGCTTGATCATCGCAGCAATGGTTTCGAGGATGACCAGGGAGGCGGCATGCGCCTTTTGCAGCTGTTCGGAGACCGAACCAAGCACGAACATCCTGGCCCCGTCGGCGGTGTAGCCGTTGACCACGCAGGTGTAGTCGATATAGATGATCTCGCCCGGATTGATGGTTTTCCAGCCGGCACCGTGGGGATTATTGGCCGGGGTCAGGCCGCTGCCGCTCACCGGGCCGTCAAAGTAGGAGGGCACCGCCCCGCTGGCGCCGGTGGTGACGTTGCCGAGGAAAAAATCCTGATTAAAGGCGCGCATCTTGCTGCAGCCGCCGTAACCGCGCCGCCGCATGCCGGCCTCGAACAGACTGGCCAGTTCGATCTCGGTCATGCCAACGCGGACCATGGACGGCACATCGGCGAAGACCTGGTCGAGCACGGTGCAGGCTCCCTGAAGCAGGCCGATTTCATAGGTCGATTTGATCATCCGGATTTTTTTGAGCGGGTCGGAGATATCGGTCAGCGTGGCATCCTTGAAGATTTTTTTATAAAACTGCCAGGTGTTGTAGGGGATGACATCGAGTTCCATGCCCAGGGTTCCGAGGTCGAAG
>CAIMMA010000252.1 GCA_903842475.1 uncultured bacterium | reverse complement strand
TGACCTTTCTGCAGAAACTCATGAGCCAGCATCCTATCCCGGTGGTGATGTGTTCCAGCCTGGCCGAAGGCGGCAGCGAATCGGCGCTCAAGGCCATGGAATACGGGGCGGTGGATATTATCACCAAACCCCGCATGGGCACCAAGCAATTCATCGAAGAGTCCCGGATCATGATCTGTGACGCGATCAAGGGCGCGGCGGCGTCCCGGCCCGGTCACGCTCGCCCTGTGCGCAGTACTTTGAAAGAGATTTCACCCAAGTACTCGGCCGACGTGATCATGGATAAACCCAATTCAAAGGCCATGATCCAGACCACTGAAAAGGTGGTGGTGGTCGGGGCCTCCACCGGGGGCACGGAAGCGTTGCGAGTCTTCCTGGAAATGCTGCCCGAAAATGCACCGGGAATGGTGGTGGTGCAGCACATGCCTGAAAATTTCACCGCTGCTTTTGCCAGAAGGCTGGACTCGCTCTGCCGGGTCACCGTCAAGGAGGCCCAGGATAACGATACCATTGTTCGCGGCCGGGTCCTGATTGCCCCCGGCAATCAACACACCCTGCTGAAACGCAGCGGCGCCCGTTATTATGTCGAGGTCAAGACCGGGCCTTTGGTCTCGCGGCATCGCCCTTCGGTGGATGTGCTGTTTCGGTCGGCGGCCCGGTATGCAGGTAAAAATGTGGTGGGTGTGATTATGACCGGCATGGGAGACGACGGCGCTCGGAGCATGAAAGAGATGTTCGATGGCGGGGCGATTACTATTGCCCAGGATGAGGCCACCTGCGTGGTGTTCGGCATGCCGGCTGAAGCAATCAAGCATGGAGGGGTGCATAAGGTGATGCCGTTGCAGCTCATCGCCCCCGAGGTGCTGCGATTGTGCTTGTAAGGGACGGCGCCAACCGCCCCGCGGCTGTGTCGGCAATATAAACGGGCATCGGCCCAGCCCGTCCGACAGTCAGGTGGAACAGCTGAACATGTTTGCAACAATACAAATTTTTTGCCAGGACTGTCAAACGATGGTTCCAGCGAGCACCGACCAGAGCGCTGTTATCGCCGGGCCCCATGCCCGCCTCAAGGGAATCGGGTTTGCGGTTCAGTTCAATGCATTCGGTCCAGGGAGCGCGCCATGAACACTCAGCATCCTCACCATGGAAACTTTGCTCCGCGCCGCTGGCTGCTGGGCATTTTCGCCTGCCTGATGCTCCTTTTGCTGATGCTGGGAGGGTACTGGTTCCTCGATACCAGGCAAAAGGAGAACCGACGGCATCACTACGAACAACTCGAAACCATCGCCCGGCTGAAAACCAATCAGCTGCTCGCCTGGCGCCAGGAACGTCTCTCTGACGTCCGGCTGGATTCCTCGGGATATATCCGGACGCAACTGCTCGAGTGGCGTAAGACCGGAGCCCCCTCGTCCCTGGAAAATATGGCTTCGCGGATGCGATTGTTTCAGGCGCTGCAAGGATACCACAACATTATTCTGGCCGGTACCGACGGCCGGATTCTGGTTTCCCTGATAGACCGAAATACTGACACCCTTGAGCCTGAGGTGGAAACCCTCATGCACGAGGCCTTGTCCGCAGCGCAACCGATGCTCGGAGATTTTTATCACTGCCATACCTGCGAGGTGATCCATCTCAACGTGGCGATGTCGGTGGTTGACGAGAACGATCAGGCTGTGGCCGTGCTCATCCTGGTGGTTGATCCGGCAAAAGACATTTTTCCTCTGATGCAGACCTGGCCGGTGCCGCACGCCAATGCTGAAAGTTTCCTCATTCGCAAAGAAGGCGACCGCGTGCTTTTTCTCTCGCCGCTTCGCTATCAATCTGCCCCGCCCTTCAGTTTTTACGGGCTGCCGTTGTCGGCAATCGATTCTCCCGCGGTGCGCGCGGTGCTTGGTGAAACCGGGATGGTTACGGGACCGGATTACCGGGGTGTGCCGGTTCTTGCCGACATCCGTGCCGTGCCGGGAACCCAGTGGTACGCAGTGACCAAGTTGGATCTCAAACCATTGCTCACCGAGGCTCGGGTTCTGGGCGGCGGCGTTTTGTTCATGGTGGTCATGGTCGTTGGCATGACCGCCGCCCTTGTTCGCCTGGATACCATTTCCCGGCAAAAAGATCTTTCCGAGGCCCTGCTGGAGGCCCAATACGCGCGCATGCGAACCCAGGAGGAGATTCGCGCCACCTTGTACGGCATCGGTGCCGGTGTGATTGCCACCAATGGTGACGGTCTGGTCACCCGCATGAATCCCGAGGCCGAAAGGATGTGCGGCTGGACGGAACAGGAGGCCCTCGGCCAACCGCTGGTAACGGTTTTCCACGTGATCGACGAGGAGTTCCAGGAACGAGTGGCGCTCCCCGTCCAACAAGTTCTGCAAGCCTGGGAGGTCGTTGGCGTGAGCCATCGCCTCCTTCTGGTTGGCCGCGACGGGCAGTGTCTGCCGGTGACCGACAGCTGGTCCCCCATTTATAACGACAGCGGGGAAATCACCGGCGTGGTGCTGGTGTTTCGCGACCAGACCAGAAAAAAAGCCATGGAGCAGGCCCAGGTCGAGATCGGCAAACGGTACAGTGATCTGGTCGAAAGTGTCAACGACCTGATCTGGGAAACCGACCCGAACCATCGGTTCACCTTTGTCAGCCGTCGGGTCTCGAATTTGCTCGGCTTCTGCCCGGAGGAGATCATCGGCAAATCCTGGGATGCTTTTCTCGGTTCGGATGAAGGCAAACCCGATGCGTTACTCAGTCAACTCGCCCAGCATCGCCCCTTTGACATGGTCAGCCACACCTGGATGAGAAAAGATGGCGGCAAGGTGATCGTCGAATCAAGCGGATCGGCTATCTTTGACCAGCAAGAGGTGTTTCTCGGGTATCGGGGTATCAGCCGCGATATCACCGGCCGTCGCCAGGCGGAGGCTGAGCAGGAAAAGCTGCAGGCGCAACTGCGCCAGGCACAGAAAATGGACACCATCGGCAGGCTGGCCGGTGGAGTGGCGCATGATTTCAACAACATGCTGACCGTGATCTGCAATTATGCCGAAATGTCGCTGGAGGAAATCGAGCAGGAACATCCGCTCCGCAAAAGGCTCGCCGCGATCCACCAGGCGGCCCTGCACTCTGCCGGCCTTACCCGCCAGCTGCTCGCCTTTGCCCGTAAACAGGTGATTGCTCCCCGGATTCTCGACCTCAACGACACCATCGAAGGGTCGCTGAAAATGCTTCGGCGCCTGATCGGCGAAAATATAGAATTGAGCTGGAAGCCCGGCGAGAAAATCTGGTCGGTGACCATGGACCCGACCCAGGTCGGCCAGATCCTCGCCAATTTGGCGGTCAACGCCCGTGATGCCATCACCGGTACGGGCCATCTGATCATTACCACCGAGAATAAAACCGTCGACCAGGCCGATCTTCCCGGCGATTATGTCCAGATAACGGTGAGCGATGACGGCTGCGGAATGATGAGCGATGTCCTGGCTTGTATCTTCGAACCATTTTTCACCACCAAGGAGGAGGATCGGGGCACCGGTCTCGGCCTGGCCACCGTTCATGGCATCGTTTATCAGAATGGCGGCTTTATCCGTGTCTACAGCGAGCCGGAAAAAGGCACAACCTTCAGGATTTATCTGCCCCGGGCGGAGGTTGCCGCCGAGGTCGCCGCGCCTGCACGCAGTGTGCCTGCGGCAAGGTGTACTGAAACCGTATTGATCGTTGAAGATGAAATCACCATCCTGGAGCTCAGCTCCACCATCCTGGCGGCCAAGGGGTACCAGGTGCTGGCGGCCAACTCGCCCAATGAGGCGCTGGAGCGCGTCCGTGCCCATGACGGACCGATTCATCTGGTGATTACCGATGTGATCATGCCGCAAATGAACGGCCGTGACCTTTTGGAGCGGATCACCCGGATCAAACCGGGTATCAGGAGTCTTTATATGTCGGGATATACTGCGGATATCATCGCTAAACAGGGGATTCTCGAAGCGGGGTTGCAGTTCATCGAGAAGCCCTTTTCGGTCAAGGATTTCTGCAGCAAGGTTCGTGCCGTGCTCGATCAAGGGTGATGCCGGCAAAAGTAAACACCTCCGTTGGCCTGAAAGCATTCAAACGACTTGGGATTAGCTCGGGAATGCGGTATGAAAAATGTTCAGACATCATGAGATTTTCTGCAAATCTTGATTGATTGTCCCCGTGACTCGTACGTCTGATGGATACAGGGAGCATTGTAATGCTGTTTTTAAAGGGTGAGCGAAGGGCCGGATGGATGTAATCGCAGAGGAACAACAGCTTTTTCGATCTTGCGAGATTCTTTTTGGCTCACAGGTCAGCATCTCCCGGGAGTTTCTGGAGTACCTGCAACCCAGCGGTCTGCAAGGCGCTTACCGCAAACGGGCACTGGAAACCCACCCGGACCGAATGACCGGCAACGAACTTTTAAGCAGTGCGGGGAGGAGTGAAAACTTCCACAGGGTACGGAAGGCGTATGAGCAACTGTGCTGGTATTTAAAAGTCAAAGAAGACGGTCGTCCGTTGCCGACCAGCGCTCCTCCCCCAGCGGCCGCCACGCCTCCCGGGACAACAGTGCGTCCGTCCGGCAGGCCCCTAAACGGTACAGAGCGTTTCGCTGACAAAGGGGTTCCGCAGCCTCCGAATGTTCGCCGTACCGGGGGGGCGGCCAATGGGCTTCATCCTGGCCGCGGAGTCCCCGAATATTCCCCCACCGAAAATCTCTATTGCGGACCGCTTCCGCATCGGCGGCTGCTCTTTGGCCATTTTTTGTATTATTCCGGGCTGGCCAATTGGCGGACCATTACCCGAATCCTCACCTGGCAGAGAGCCGAACGGCCGCGCTTAGGTGAACTGGGGCATCGCTTCGGCATGTTGAGCCAGCAGGAGATCGCCCTTATTCTCCAGCAAAAAAGGGGCTTGCATTCGTTTGGACAGACCGCACAAGCGTTGGGATTGTTGAACGAGGCGCAGGTAAGAGCGCTGATTTTCCAGCAGCAACGCCTCCAGAAAAAATTTGGCGTCATCCTCCTGGAGAAAAATCTTGTCGATCAATCCGAATTAGAGGACCTGCTCTTTGAGTTTCAACGACATAACGCCAAGGTTTTGCACCACCGCAGCCGGTAAGGTAGCGAAAACACATTGAATACGAAAAATCACATTATCCTGATGGCTTGAACGGTTCGCCCACGTTGCTTGTCGATTGCTCCGGAAGCTTGTCCGCATCCAGAACAAATCAAGACCATTTGTTATGCAATGCATATGAAGAAACCAATGATACCAATCCCCCCTGACAATTCGTCAACGTTTCTGAACGTGCTGCAACCGTTGCGGATGCCCTTGGTCGGGGCCATTTGTAGGCTCGCCTGGCTCACGCTGGTCGTATTGCTGTGTTTGCACCCGCTGCTGCTGCATGCCGAGGAGAAAGGACCGAAGGGTACTGTCCGAGTGGGGGTATTTCCCTTTGCGCCTTTCAATTATCTCGATGAAAAAGGAGTTGCTCAGGGGCTGAACCCCGACCTGCTCCGAGAGATTGTCAGGGATGAGGACTGGAAAGTGGCCTTTGTGGCTGGCAGTTGGGCCGAAGGGCTTGAGCGCTTGCAGCGCCAGGAGATCGATCTGATGCTCTCGGTCGCCTATTCCCCGGAACGCGGCGAGATCATGGATTACACCTATGAATCGGTGGCGGAACTCTGGGGGCAGGTGTTTGTCCGGCCGGAAGAGCGATCGAAAAATATCTCCGATCTCGCCGGGCAACGCGTCGGTGTCATGCGCAAGGATATCAGCGGCAGTAATTTCATCAAAACAGCGGAGCAATTGGACGTCCTTTGCCAGATTGTTGAATATGCCAGCCATGGCGATGTCTTTGCCGCGGTACAGAAAGGGGAGGTGGAGGCCGGAGTGGCTCCCCAGCATTTCGGGTTGCGGCATGCGGGTGAGTACAATCTCGCCGCCAGCACGATCATGTTCAGTCCTTTCTCCATTTATTTTGCCAGCAAGAAAGGGACGCAGCATGAACTGTTGAGCCATATCGATGCACATCTTTCCCGCTGGAAAAGAAACAAGAAATCATTTTATTATCAACGTCTTAATTACTGGATGTCCTCCGCCGGTTCCTTGTGGACGGTTCCTCCCTGGCTGCGGTATGCGCTTCTGCTCACCGGAATTTTCGCATTGGTCTTCGCTGGCTTTACCTTTTTCCTAAAAAGAGTGGTAAATCGGAAAACCCAGGAGTTGCAGGAGAGCGAGCAGCGCTTCCGCGAAATTTTCAACTCGACCTCGGAAGCCATCCTGCTGCTTGACATCGATACCGGCGCCCTCATCGACAGTAACGATACCTCCCTCAAAATATTCGGCTATGGCAGCAAGGAAGAGTTGCTTGCCGCAAATATCGGCGGTTTAAGCGCTGGCATCCCGCCGTTCACCCTGAAAGAGGGCCGGAAGTTCCTAAGGAAATGTATTGGGGAGGGGTCGCAAGTCTTTGAGTGGCTGGCAAAAAAACAATCAAAGGAAATCTTCTGGGTGGAAGTTTCCTTAAGGAAATCAAAGATTGGTAAGAACCTTAAGGTATTAGCGGTTGTTCGGAATATCTCCAAACGCAAGCAAGTGGAAGCGACCCTGCGCGAAAGCGAAGATCGATACCGCTCACTCTTTAATGCATCCCCCGACGGGCTGATGCTCACCGCTCCGGATGGGCACATTTTTTCGGCAAATGAAAGCATGTGCCGCCTGCTTGGGCGGACAGAGGCGGAAATTATACAGATCGGGCGAAGCGGGATAATGGACACCTCGGATCCCAGATTAGCGCTGGCGCTCGAAGAACGCGCCCGAAATGGCCAGCTGAAAAATGTTGAACTCACCTGTGTTCGGAAAGATGGGGAAAAAATACCGGTCGAATTATCTTCAACCGTTTTTCTGGACAACAATGGCAATACCCGAACCAGCATCATCCTGCACGACATCACCGAGCGCAAGCAGGCGGAAGCGGCCCTGCAGGCTTCTTTAGCTGAAAAAGACATCCTGCTGCGCGAGGTGCACCACCGGGTCAAAAATAATATGGCCGCCATCATCGGGCTTTTTGACCTTCAGCGGCAGGCCATGGACGATCTCCATGCGCAGACGATTCTAATCGAATTGAGTTCCCGGGTGCGAGCCATGAGCCTGGTGCACGAGAAACTCTATCGCTCCGAGTCCGTATCCCAAATCGATTTTCAAGATTATATCCAATCCCTGCTCTCCCACCTGCGCACTTCCTACGGTTCACCGGATGTCCGCTGCGAGGTCGACGCGCATGGGGTAGCCTTGCCGCTGGATCTGGCTGTGCCCTGCGGGATGATCATCAATGAACTCATCACCAATACGCTCAAGTATGCCTTCCCCGAAAAACGATCAGGGGCAAGCGATGAAGCCGCCCACCTTTGGATTGCGATGCGTCAAGATCACAACCGTTTCACCCTGTCGGTGGCGGATAACGGGGTGGGGCTTCCTCCGGGATTTGATTTGAACACCCCAAAAACCCTAGGCCTTTCCCTGGTTCGGATGTTGGGCCAACACCAGCTGGGCGGCCGATACCAGGTAGACCAGACCCGTGGCCTTCGATTTACTCTCACTTTTTCGATTCATCATGGAATGAAAACCTATGAGCAACGCAACCATCCTCATCGTTGAAGACGACGCCATCCTGGCCATGAACCTGGAAAGGATGCTGACGCTCCAGGGCCACACCGTGCGAGGGCCGATGGCCACCGGGGAAGACGCCCTGGCCTTCCTGGCCGAGGAAAAGGTCGACCTGGTGCTGATGGACATCGAGCTGGCGGGCACCATGAACGGCATCACCGCCGCTGAAATCATCAGCCGGACATCGGACCTCCCCATCGTCTTTCTGACCGGGTTCTCCCATGACCCCCTGCTGGAACAGGCTAAGATCGCCGCGCCCTATGGCTATCTCATCAAACCCGTACCGGAGCGAGAATTGGCGGCTACCCTGGAGATGGCCCTGCATCGCCATAAGCTCGACCGCCAACTCAAGGAAAGTCAGGCCGCTCTGACGATAAGCGAAGCGAAATATCGACATCTCTTTGAAAACTCGCCTCTGGGTATTTTCCGAACCACCCTGGATGGCCGGGTTTTGGCGGTCAACGCCGAAATGGTCAGGATTTTCGGCTGCGATAGCCCCGAGGAAGTCCTCCGGGATTACCAGGATCTCGCCCGACAATACTACGTCGATCCCAATCGGCGACGGGACTTCATCGCCCAGTTGCGAACCCACGGGATCGTGCAGCATTTTGAATGCGAAACCCAGAAAAGAAAGGGCGGCACCATCTGGGTTTCCATGAATGCGAAACTGACCCCGATAGCTGCTGCCAGCGGACCGGACGACGGGCAGGCGGTCATCGACGGTTTCGCCATCGATATCACCGAGCGTCAGCGCATTGAATCCGTGCAAGCCTTTCTGGCCCAGACCAGCGTCGGGACCGCTGATGGCCAATTTTTCAACCAGTTAGCCGAATTCCTGGCCCAGAGCCTCGGCATGGATTTCGTCTGTATCGATTACCTGGAAGGGGACGGGCTGACGGCTCGAACGGTCGCGGTATGGTGTGACGGCCATTTTGAAGACAATATCACCTATGCGCTCAAGGATACCCCCTGCGGCGAGGTGGTGGAAAAAGCCGTCTGCTGCTACCCCGCCGGTGTCTGTCAATTTTTCCCTGAAGATCAGGTGCTCCAGGACCTCAAGGCCGAAAGCTATGTCGGCATAACCCTGTTCAGCCATACCGGTCAGCCCATCGGCCTGATTGCTGTCATCGGGCGAACCTCGATCGTCAACCGTCCGTTGGCTGAAAAGACGCTGGCCATGGTGGCTGTCCGGGCCGCCGGCGAAATGGAGCGTCAGCAGGCCGAGGCCGCGCTGCGGAAAAGCGAGATCCAACACCGGACCTTGGTTGCAGGGCTGCCCGACGTGGTCATGCGTTTTGACCGAGAGGGGCGGCATCTGTTTGTCTCGGAAAATATCGGCGAGGTGGTGGCGTTATCGCCTGAGCAGTTCCTTGGTAAGACGCACCGGGAGCTGGGGTTCCCGGAAGATTTGTGCAGCTGTTGGCAAGCGGCCATCGAGAGGGTTTTTGCCAGCGGCCTGCCGTGCGAGGGGGAATCTACCTTTGCGGGAAAACAGGGCATGGTGACCCATAACTGGCGGCTGATTCCTGAGTGGGACAGTCAACGCCAGGTACAATCGGTCCTCAACCTCAGCCGTGATATCACCGCCCATCGCCGGGCCGAACAAAATTACCAGACCCTGTTCCAAGAAATGCTCGATGGGTTTGCCCTGCATGAAATTATCTGCAACCCAGAGGGCAACCCGGTGGATTATCGTTTTCTCGCCGTCAACCCTGCCTTTGAACGGATGACCGGGCTCAAGGCGACCGATTTGATCGGCCGGACGGTACTGGAGGTTTTTCCCCGGACCGAGCCTCATTGGATCGCCACCTACGGCCAGGTGGCCTTGGGCGGTAAACCGTTCCATTTCGAGAACTATTCGGTTGATCTGCAAAAACATTTTGAGGTGTCGGCCTTCCAGCCCATGCCGAACACCTTTGCCTGTACCTTCATCGATATCACCGAGCGCAAGCAAGCCGAAGAGGCACTGCGTGAGAGCGAACAAAATTTCAGAACCTTATCTAATTCCGGCCAGGCCTTGATCTGGACATCCGGGACAGATAAACTTTGCGACTATTTTAACACCATCTGGCTTGCATTTACAGGACGCACCCTTGCACAGGAAATGGGCAACGGCTGGACGGAAGGTGTGCATCCAGAGGACATGCAGCGGTGTGTGGCTACTTATGTGGAGGCGTTTGATCGTCGGGTGGCCTTCAGCATGGTGTATCGTATGCGCCGGCACGATGGTGTCTACCGCTGGATACTCGATGACGGATGTCCGCGCTATGACAGTAAAGGCGAATTCATCGGCTATATCGGTCATTGCCTGGATATCACCGAGTACAAGCAGGCCGAGGAGGAAATTCATCACAACGAATCGCGCTTGCGAAGACTGGTGGATATTCTCCAGTACCCCGCTGAGACCATCCAGGAGTTTCTCGATTATGTGCTGGAACAAGCCCTGCAGCTGACCGGGAGCAAAATCGGTTATATTTATAATTATTATGAAGAACGCCAGGAGTTGGTCCTCAACTCATGGTCCAGGGATGTCTTGCCCGCATGCGCTGTGGTTAACCCGCAGACCTGTTACGAATTAGACAAGACCGGCATCTGGGGCGAGGCGGTCCGACAGCGGCGAGCGCTGATCATCAACGATTTCCAATCCGCCCATCCCCTGAAGAAGGGTTACCCTCAAGGGCACGTGGAACTTCTGAAATTCGTGACCATTCCGATCTTCAAGGGGCAACGGATTGTCAGCGTGGTCGGCCTGGCCAACAAAGAAACCAATTACACGGAAACCGATATTCTCCAGATTTCGCTGTTGATGGATGCGGTTTGGAAAGTGATCGACAACATGAAGTTCGAGGAGGAAAAACTCAACCTGACCAGCCAACTCCTCCAAGCGCAGAAGATGGAGGCCATAGGCACGCTGGCCGGCGGTATCGCCCACGACTTCAACAATATCCTCGGGGCGATTATCGGCTATACCGAGATCGCTGTTGATTCCATCCCGTCCGATTCCATCGCCGTCGGTTATCTGGAAAAGGTGGCGGAGGCAAGCCGTCGGGCCGCCAGCCTGGTCAAGCAAATACTTGCCTTCAGCCGTCAGGCAGCCACCGAAGATGTGGCACTGCAACCTGCTATTATTGTCAAGGAAGCCATCAAGATCCTTCGGCCTTCCCTGCCTTCGACCATCACCATCAAGCAGCAGATCGATACCGCCACCAAATCCATTCTCGCCGATCCGAGCCAGGTGCATCAAATTCTGATGAACCTTTGCATCAATGCCTATCATGCCATGGAAGAGCGTGGAGGT
>CAIMMA010000251.1 GCA_903842475.1 uncultured bacterium | reverse complement strand
TGAAAATGGTTGCCGATCAGGCAGTACGCATGCACCTGCCACCCCGTCTTCAGGCAGGCCTCCGCCAGCGTCCTGAGAAAATCGTGCCGATCGACATCGTTTACGAAGATGGCTTCGCGCCGATTTCCCCGGCTGACCACATGGTAAATCGCTCCAGGATATTGCACTCGCGGTTTGCGCGGCATGGTCCAAACCTGCCACCATTCCCCAGCTTGAGTCAACTATAAAATGCCCAATGCTATGGTTTGACCCTTGTACGGCAGGGTGCGTGCCAGCGGCCCCCGTTTCCCCCGGCCGCTGTCACACCCCCTGCTTTTCGTCCGCCTCCCTGCCACTCTTCGCTCCGGAAAACACAAAGTTTGTTGAAACGACTCCTTCGGGCCGTCGGGCGTTGTGGGTTTTCCTACGCGTCCAGCGCGTGTTGGCATCTCCTGGTCAGCGTTCGTTGGCAGCGGTTTCAGTGTCGGGTCGCTGCGTTCTATATTCATCGGGTTACGTTGCCCGTGCAGTTCTCCGTCTCAGTTCCGTCCTCGTCTCCCGTGGTGGCAGCCGTTCGTCTGGCGTTGGCTCGTTCTCTCCGGCTGGGTCCGCCGCTAGCCGTCCCCAGCCGTATCGCCATGAAATGAAATCAGCCCCTCCGCCCGTGGCGGAGGGGAAGGAGAAACCGACAACCACGAAATGCAACCGGCAAACGGCCCCTTTTGTCGGACCACGGCTGGGCTTTAAAGCCCCATTTCGTTGAATTGACTTCCGGTCCGAAAGTGGTTAGATAACTGCATGACTGCGACGTTGGAACAAACACAAGCCGACCTGGTGAAATTGCTGGGCATGGTCCAACAAGGTGAAGAAGTGGTCATCACCAGCCATGGTCGCCCGGTGGCTAAGCTCACGGGTCTGCCGCAGGTCAACCTGTCGCCGAACCGGCAGGCCTGGCTCGCAAAGCTCGCTCAGTTGCGCCAGCGGCTATCCACTGGCAAGACCGGCCTCACCGTCGAACAGATTCTCGACGAAGACCGCGGCAACTGAGGGCATGAGCTACTGGGACACCTCCACCCTGGGCAAGCTCTACCTCCCGGAGCCCGACTCCGCCGACTTCGCCCAAAAGGCGGCGCTTGACCCAGCCATCGCGACGACCCGGCTCGCCCTCTACGAGATGCGGCGCGTTGCCTTCCGTAAAGAGAGCGAAGGGTTCATTCAGGCTGGCACAGCCGAAAGCGCCCTGGACCAGGTGAATCAGGACATCGCCGCCGGCCAAATCCGCATCGTCGAGATGGACGCTCGGGTGGAGGCTGAATTCAACGGCATAATGGCCACCTGCTATCGCCATACCCCTCCGCTGCCCATCCGCACGCTGGATGCCCTGCACTTGGCATCAGCTCGGGCTGACAACCAGATCGAACTGGTCGCCACCGACAAACGCATGCGTGACGCTGCAAAACTTCTCGGCCTCTCCCTATTCCCTGTATAGTTCAGCGCAGCGCGTATTCGCTTTCTGTTCCCGCCTCGCCTGCGCGTAAGTTAGCCCGACTTTCGCCCCCCCGGACAGGGGGGCTGACTTCTGTAAGTGGTTGATAGACAACGGTTGGAATTTTGATTCTTGCTTTGTAGGGACTATAACTGTCGATTTCCATGAATTTCTCTTTACGCGCCCCCTTTCGCCGGTTACGTTGGCCTTGTTATTATAAGATTTATT
>CAIMMA010000250.1 GCA_903842475.1 uncultured bacterium | reverse complement strand
GGTATCGATCTCAACGATCCGGCATTCTGGCACGATGGGCTGTCGGTAATTGAGCGGATGCTCATCGGAGCAGAGCAGGGGGTGCGGTAGTTTTTTTATAGGTGCGGTTTTTGGGAAAGTGTTCGTAACCGAACGCTTTACTGTTAACATTGCTTGTCATTCCCTTCGGTATCACGTTGTTTTTCCCCTCTCCTCCCTCTCTTGAACAGCGCTCTTCTCCTTTCCATCTCGGCTCTCCGGATTTTTTTTTTGCTTTTTTTTTTTTCACCCGCACAATGGAAATATAGAATAGCAAACAGCAATATTGCGTAATTCACCCTCCCTGTATCTTGCTACCCTCTGGCAGCAGGTATTCAGGGCATTTTTTTATAAACAGCGGCATTCCAGCAAAGGTGGAATGGAAGATTCGATTGGAAGGATACAGTGTAAAAGATTAGCGCTTCGAAATATCTTTACTGGTACTAATGGCTAAGAAAATAGATGGTTTTTCGCTGGATAATATCCTGCAGATTTTTTCTCTAGAGAAAAAAACCCAAACGCTCCGGGTTCGGAAAGAAGAGCGGGAAGGGCTGCTTGATATTGACCAAGGGGAGCTGATTCATGCGCAACTTGAGCAGCTTGAGGGGGTTGCTGCGGCTATTGAAATCCTTATCTGGGATGATGTGCAGATCGAAATCTTCCCCCTGCGCCCTTGCCAGCGTACCATTACCAAAGCCTTGATTAACATCCTGCTTGAAGTCTCGAAACTCAAGGATGAACGGAATAACGCCTTCGATGAATCGGGCGAAGGGCTGCTCGCATCGGCAATTGAAAAAGCGGAACAGCAGCAATACAAAGAGGCCCACGCTGATCTTGTCCAATATTTGAAGATAAGAAGAGACAATACCCTTGGGTGGGTGTGGTATTCCCGTATCCAGGGGAATGTGGGCACCATGAAAAAAGCCTTGGCAATGGCAGCGAGCATCAATGCCCACGATGGATTAGTCAGGGAAGAGCAACAGAAGTTCTCGGCCGCAATGGCCAGGTTGACTGACGATGTAGCCAAGAAATGTTATTTCTGCTGGACACCTCTCAACAAAAATGCCACCGCCTGTCATTACTGCGGCGGCAATCTCATTATTTCGCCTGAAACCCTTGCCGGTTCCGTCCCCGTTATTGCCCGCTACTTTGAACAAGCACGGGAGCGGTATACCCGAATCCTCAAAAAGAATCCGCGCAGTCTGATTGCGATCTATTGCCTTGGGCTGATCAATGTGAATACCCATAATTATCAAGAAGCCTTGGGCTTTCTTGATAAGGCGACCAAAATCGCTCCGGGCAAAGCGATTTTCGTCAGCCAGTTAAAGTTGCTGCTCGACCACTTGGCCGCCCATAAATCAGGCCATGAGGGACAACGGGCAGTAGCCTTGCCCCAAACCCCGGAGGCGGATCAGGTCGAAGCCCTTTCCCAAAGCGAACAGAAAATGATTCTGGTGGTGGAGGACAGTTCGACCACCAGAAAGGTCATCGCCATCACCCTGAGCCGCCAAGGGTATCGGGTGGTGGAGGCTGCGGATGGTTTAGAAGCTCTCAGTCGAATCAGCGAGGAGCGGCCGGACCTGATCATGCTCGACGTTATTCTCCCCAAAATGGATGGATATAAAATCCTGTCGATTATCAAGGGAAACAAGGAATTCAAAGACATACCGGTGATTATGCTCACCAGTAAAGACGGGTTTATCAATAAAATGAAAGGCAAGATGGCGGGCTCGTCCGCCTACCTGACCAAACCCTTCGACCCCGACAAAATGATCACCGAGATCGAAAAACATATTAAATAACAGTGTGATCAATCGCCGAACACGCGGTTTTTCCAGGGAGAAATATCATGGCCAAAGGAAAGATATTAGTTGTCGATGACAGCCCCACCCAACTCAGCATGATGCGGGCCCCATTTGAAGCGAATGGCTATCAGGTGATTACCGCCTCAGACGGTGAAGAGGCCCTGGCTATGGTGGAATCGGAAAATCCGCAACTGGTGGTGTTGGATGTCATTATGCCCAAACTCAACGGCTTTCAGGCGTGTCGAAAAATGAAAACCTTGCGGCAGGATCTGCCCATCATCCTGTTGACCTCGAAAAATCAGAAAAGCGATGAGTTCTGGGGCAAAAAACAAGGGGCGGATGTCTATATGACCAAACCCTTTGACAGTGAGGAACTGTTTGCCGCGGCCGTCAAGCTTCTATCCTGAGGACCGGCTCCAGGCCGCCAACGTATTTATTATTCTTCCTTGAGGCAGACCATGGCCAGTACGCCACATCAAGACGCTCCCCCGGGCAGCGGCAGTTCCCTCCAGGAACTCCTCGCCTTTATCGACCTGGAAACCGCGCCCTCTCTGATGTTGGACAGGGCTTTGTTGCAAGAGCGGGCCACTCGCAATATCAGGGTGAAAAATCCTTATATTTCCTTTGTGTTAGGGGGCTGCGAGATGGCGCTTTCCATCAGATCCCTCCAGGAAATAGGCTACCTGCCGAGCATCACCCCCTTGCCTAACCTGCCCGCTTGGATCAAGGGGATCATTCAAATCAGGGGGGAGATTCTCTCGGTGGTCGATTTTGTGGCCCTTTTTGGCCTCGTTGAGGAACGGGGGCATGGTCAGCACAACTCCTATCTGCTGTTTAAACAGCAGGAATTTAAATTTTGTCTGCCGGTCCATCGGATCACTGGTGTGGTCAATTTTGATGAACAGCGCGACCACCTTGAGACACTCGCTCCAGGTCAGGCCGCTATACTGGCTGGATTGGCCGGTTTTTTCAAAGGAGTTCTCACTATCGACCACCGGAGGGTCTGTATTCTGGACAGTGATACACTGGGGAATTCGCCCTTAATCAAAAAATGGCAATAAACATGGTAATCACATGTTTTCAACTGCTGGTCATTAGTGCGGGAGAGGGTTGATGGCGCAGGAAAGTAACGATTTCTTCACCGGGTATGTTGAAGAAGTACAGGGCTACATCCCTATCATCAGGCAAGGGATAAAAGAACTGCGGTCGTTTCCCGATACATGGGAAACCTTTGAAGAGATATACCGCCTGGTCCATATTATCCGTGGTGCTTCTTCCATGGTAGGCATTGACGGCCTCAGCCAGATAGCCGGTTGCATGGAAACTGCGCTCGAAAAAATTCAGGAAGGTGAACTGGCATTTTCCGCGGAGGCTTTTGCCGCCCTGGAGTCGACCGCTGATCGT
>CAIMMA010000249.1 GCA_903842475.1 uncultured bacterium | reverse complement strand
TCGACAATTTTCGGCAACAGGAAGGATGGGGTCTGCCCCACGCCGGTATAGTTGAACGGACGGGCAATCACCACCGGCAACCGGTCCCGCCACAGACGCGCCATGTATTCCATGGCCAGTTTACTGACCGCGTAATCGTTGGCCGGGCGGGGAGGTGTGGATTCATTGAGCACGCCTTCGGTGGCGCTGCCGTAGACATTGGCGCTGCTCGCCAGGAGTACGCAGTCCGGCCGCTTGGCGCAAGCGGCCAGGGCTGCGAGCAGGTTGCGGGTCCCGATCAGGTTGACCTGGTAGAACGCATTGGCATCGCCGTGCCCGACAAAAGCGATCCCGGCCAGATGCAGAACCGCATCCGGCCGGATCTGGTCCACAGCCTGACGCAAGCCCTCGGCGTCAGCGAGGTCGACACACCGGTACCGCGTTTCCCCCATGGCCCGGTGGGAGCCGAGGCCCCAGACTTCCCAGCCATGGGCCGCCAATTCGGCCGCCATATATTTGCCGGTAAACCCCCGAATGCCGGTAATCAGGGCTCTTTGCATCCGGTCGCCCTCAGAAGGAAAGCCCTGCTTTATTGCGCTCGAGATCGGCCTCGACCATCATGGCGCACAACTGTTCGAGGGTGGTCTGCGCTTGCCAGCCCAGTTCCTCCCGAGCCTTGGCCGGGTTCCCGATGAGCAGATCGACTTCGGTGGGACGGTAGAACTTGGGATTGACCACGACCAGCACCTTGCCGCTGGCAGCATCGCGCCCCTGTTCGGCCTCGCCCTGGCCGTGCCATTCCAGTTCAATCTGCACGGCTTTGAAGGCCATGGCAACAAACTCGCGGACGGATTCGGTGCGCCCGGTGGCCAGCACAAAAGTATCCGGTTGCTCGGCCTGCAGCATGCGGTACATGCCCTCGACATATTCCCGGGCAAACCCCCAGTCGCGCTTGGCGTCAAGGTTACCGAGCTCCAGCCGCTCCTGCTGCCCGAGACTGATTCGGGCGGCGGCGTCGGTGATTTTTCGGGTGACGAATTCCCGGCCGCGCAGTGGCGATTCATGGTTAAACAGAATACCGCTGGCCCCGAAAATACCGTAACTTTCGCGGTAATTAATGGTCATCCAGTGGGCGTAAAGCTTGGCCACGCCGTAGGGGCTGCGGGGGTAAAACGGGGTGGTTTCCGACTGCGGAACGGTTTGCACCTTGCCAAACATTTCGGAAGTGGAGGCCTGATAGAAACGAATCTTGGGGTTGACGATGCGGATGGCTTCCAGCAGGTTGACCGCACCGAGGCCGGTGATTTCAGCGGTGGTGATGGGCTGATCAAAGGAAACGGCGACGAAGCTCTGGGCGGCCAGGTTGTACACTTCGGTGGCTTCGGTGCTCTGCAGCAACCGGACGCTGGAAGAAAGATCGGTCAGGTCATATTCAACCAGATGCAGGTTGGGATGCTGGTCGATCCCCAACGCTTCAATCCGCCAGAATTTGACGGAACTGGTGCGGCGGTAGGCACCGAACACGCGGTAATTCTTGGCCAGCAGCAGTTGGGCCAGATAGGCGCCGTCCTG
>CAIMMA010000248.1 GCA_903842475.1 uncultured bacterium | reverse complement strand
TGGTCTGCGTCAACATCAGCCCGCTTTCCAGCTACAGTGTCGCGGCAACCGGCCAGGGCAGCCCGATCTCGCTGACCATCCTGGTCGCGCTCTTCGTCTGCCTGGCCCCTACCACCATCGCCGCCCTCCTGCCCGCCATCGGTATCGCCGGCATGGACCGCCTCTATCAAAAAAACGTCATAGCCCTTTCCGGACGGGCCATCGAGGCGGCAGGAGACGTTAACGTGCTGCTGCTCGACAAAACCGGAACCATTACCCTGGGCAATCGTCAAGCGGTCGCTTTTGTGCCGGTGGGCAACCATTTGGAGCGGGAACTGGCCGAAGCGGCGTGGATGGCCTCGCTGGGCGATGAAACGCCGGAGTGCAGGAGCGTAGCGGCCCTTGCTGAAACCATGCAGGTTACTCGGCCGGAAACAATCCTGGCACAACCAACGATTCTTCCCTTCAGCGCCGACACCCGCCTTTCCGGAATTGATCTTGCCGGGGTGGTCTACCGCAAAGGGGCAGCCGACTCCATGGTCGCCTTTATCACCCAACAAGGCGGCGTTGCGCCCCAAGACCTGACAGAACAGGTCAATGCTATCGCCCACGCCGGGGGGACGCCGTTGGTGGTCAGTCGGGATGCTGTAATCCTGGGGGTTATCAACCTGAAGGATATTATCAAATCCGGCATTCAGGAACGCTTCCACCAGCTGCGAAGCATGGGGATCAAGACGATCATGATCACCGGCGACAATCCGCTCACCGCCGCTGCCATCGCCGCCGAGGCTCAGGTCGATGACTTCCTCGCCCAGGCCAAACCGGAGGATAAACTGCGGCTGATCCGCGAATATCAGGAGGCCGGTTTCATGGTGGCCATGACCGGAGACGGCACCAATGACGCGCCAGCCCTGGCTCAGGCCGACGTGGCGGTGGCGATGAACACCGGCACCCAACCCGCGCGGGAGGCGGCCAACATCATCGATCTGGACAGCAATCCGACCAAGCTGCTGGATATCGTCGAAATCGGCAAACAGATCCTTATGACCCGCGGCAACCTCACCACCTTCAGCATAGCCAACGATATCGCCAAGTACTTTGCCATCATCCCGGCGGCGCTGCTTTCTATCTACCCGCAACTGGGGGCGTTGAACATCATGCACCTGGCCAGTCCGCACAGCGCCATCCTGGCGGCGGTCATCTTCAACGCCATCATCATCCCGCTGCTGGTGCCTTTGGCCCTGCAAGGTACAAAATTCCGTCCCATGCCAGCGGAAAAGCTGTTAATCTTTAACCTGCTGGTGTACGGGGTCGGCGGCATCATCGTCCCTTTCGTCGGCATCAAAATCATTGACCTGGGCCTCGGCCTGCTGCACTGAATTTCGATCCCCCAAGGAAGCAACCCATGAAAGCAATTCGCCCGGCCCTGCTGATGCTGCTCCTCTTCACCCTGATCTGCGGCGGCATTTACCCGGCCATGGTCACAGGTCTGGCCCAAATTTGCTTCCCCAGCCAGGCCAATGGCAGTCTGCTCACCAACCAGAGCGGCGAGGTAATCGGGTCGGCCCTTATCGGCCAGCCGTTTTCCGATCCCGGATATTTGTGGCCACGGCCCTCGGCCACCGGCGATTTCGCGTACAACCCCCTGGCCTCGGGAGGGTCCAATGCCGGCCCCACCAATCCCGCCTATCTGCGGACGGTTGCCGAACGGTTGCAAGGATTGCGGGCCGCCGGAATGCAAGGACCGGTTGCCGCCGATCTCGTTCAGGCCTCGGCAAGCGGTCTCGACCCCCATATCTCGCCGTCTGGCGCCGGCCTGCAGGTGGCCCGCATCGCACGGGTGCGCGGCCTCAGCGAAGCGCAGGTCTTCCGCGTCATCACCTCCCACCTGGAAGAACGCCAAGGGGGATGTATGGGGGCGCAACGGATCAATGTGCTTGCGGTCAACCTGGAATTAACGACTATGAAACCCTGAAAACCGTGCTGTCGCAACCAGGAGCGGATTTTTTACCAATCGACATCAACGCCTGCACCAAAGGAGGAAAGAGTCATGCAATTTCGAAAGGATAAAGAACGAAGTGCTGTTGTCTGGGGTCTCGGAATAGCTGTCATGCTGATTCTATTATTTTCATTTATTTCAAAGCAGTACAGTAATCCGACCTCCATGGGGGATACCTATGGAAACATTATCGAGAAAAAACGGATCCTCGCTGAAATGCGTGTTCAGCTCCATCAATCGGTAGAAATGGAAAAAAACGCGGTCATGGCTCCGACCGATGAACAATCACGGAGTTTTGCCGGCCTGTCACGCACTGCTTCGGCGAACGTGGAACAAAACCTGACGCAACTTCAGGCACTCATCAACGCCGTTCCCTTGCAAGACGAAAATAAACTGGTTACTGAGTTTGCCCATTGCTGGTCGGAATTCGATAAACTCGACCAATCCATACTGGAATTTGCCGTTCAGAACACGAATTACAAGGCGACCGCGCTTTCCAGGGAAAAAGGGGGACAAACGCTGCAGCAATTTGAGCTAGCCCTTGAGCAAATGCAACAAATGTTTGCAGGGACTCCAGCAGAAGGCCGCGCTGCCCTGCTTTCCGACCGTGCCATGATCGCCGCCCTCAAAATGTACGCGCTGCACAGTCCCCATATCGCTGAGGCAAGCGATGAACAAATGACCCACATCGAAGCGCAGATGCATGGCGAAGCAAAGGTGGTGCTGCAAGCGCTCGACGAACTTGCGGCAATGGTTGACGAAGCGCATCGGGAGGTTGTTCTGCCGGCGAAAACGGCGTTTGCCGACTTTAAGGAAGTGACGGCCACCGTCATCCATTTATCACGACAAAACAGCAACATTAAATCGCTGGAACTTTCTCTGGGCAGGAAACGTATTATTACGGCTCAATGTGACGAGATCCTTGCCGCTTTTCAAGACCTGGTGCGCAGCAGGACTTTCAAGGCAACCAAGTAGGTTGTATAATCCTTGGCCACCAATATCTTAAAAACGATGAATTTTCGCCTACCTTTGATGCGGACAGGCTACGGCTTCAATATATTTAATCCCATAAAGACGGTTTCGCCAAAAGGAGGTAAACCTTCGTTTGGTCATTTCGAACGCAGAGAGAAATCTCGGCAAGACTTGAGAGATTTCTCGTCGCGTTGCCCTCGAAATGACAGAAATCACCTTTTTGCGAGACTTCAATAAAATCAATGTACCAAAAACCAACCAGCTCCTGATCATGACCATAATAAAAAAGCGTCTGGCGTGCCTGTTTGCAGCAAGGCAAATCAATTTTTTGATCCTCAATCTGGACCAGGCAGCGTCATGAACACGTCGCAGGAGGCGATGCGCCCCTCGCCGGAAACCATGCTGAAGGTTGCCCAGGCAGAGGAAAATGGCAGAGAACGCGGGAGACTGAAAATTTTCCTGGGGTATGCCGCTGGCGTGGGAAAGACCTACACCATGCTGGAGTCGGCCCGGCAGCAGCAGGCCGAGGGCAGAGACGTGGTTGCCGCTTATGTCGAATCCCACGGTCGCGCCGAAACCGATGCCCTTCTGGCCGGGTTTGAAGTGCTGCCCAAAACGCGAAGCGTCCACCAGGGGGTGGAACTCGCGGAACTGGATCTCGACGCGACCCTGGCCAGAAAACCGCAACTGGCCCTGGTTGACGAATTGGCCCATACCAATGGCCCCGGTTGTCGCCATGAAAAACGATGGCAGGATATCGAAGAGATCCTGGCCGCCGGCACCGATGTCTATACCACGGTCAATGTCCAGCATTTTGAAAGTCTCAACGATATTGTCGCCCAGATAACCGGCGTGCCCGTACGTGAAACTGTACCCGACAGCCTGCTCGATAAGGCCGCCGAGATCACGCTGGTCGATATACCGCCGGAGGAATTGCTGCAGCGGTTGCACCAGGGCAAGGTGTACGTCCCGGAACAGGCGTCTCAGGCCGCAAAAAAATTCTTCCGGCCCGGCAACCTGATAGCCCTGCGGGAATTGGCCTTGCGCCGAACCGCCGCCCGGGTGGACGATGAAATGCGGTCGTACATGGAAACCCGGTCCATCGTCGGCCCCTGGCCGGTCACCGAGCGGCTGCTGGTCTGCGCCAGCGGCAGCCCGTTTAGCGAAAAATTAATTCGGACCACCCGCCGTCTTGCCGATGAACTGAAGGCGCAATGGTTCACCGTATACATCGAGACCCCGAGCCTGGCCAAACAGCACCAGGAAAATCGGGAACGGGTCTGGCATGACCTGCGCCTGGCGGAAAGCCTGGGTGCTGAAGTGGTCACCATCACCGCCTCTTCGGTTCCCGAGGCGATCATCGATTACGCCGTGCGCCATAACGTCACCCGCATTGTGGTCGGCAAGCCCACTAAATCCCGTTGGCGCGAATTGGTGCGGCCTCCCATCGTCGATCAGATTATCCGCCTGAGCGATTCCATCCATGTCCATGTGGTCAGTTTCAAAAAGGAAGCGGTGCAGCCCCCCCGTTCCCGGTGGCAGCCGCCAAAAATGGGCACCTGGTCCGAATATCTGGTCAGCCTGGCCCTGGTGGCGGCCGCCACGGTGCTGTCCTTCCTGGCGCGGCCCTATGTATCGCCGATCAACATGGTCATGGTGTATCTGCTGGCGGTGGTGCTGGCGGCTGTCCAGTTTGGCCGGAAACCGGCCATCCTCACCGCCGCCCTCGGTGTTCTGGCCTTTGATTTTTTCTTTATCGCCCCCCGGTGGAGCCTTACGGTGGCGGATACCGAATATATTTTTACCTTTTTCGGCCTGTTTATCGTCGGCCTGGTCATCAGCACCCTGGTGGCCAAGGCCAGAGAACGCTCGGAGGCCCTGCGGGAACGTGAACTGCAGACCGAGAGCCTCTATTACCTGAGTCGCGACTTAGCCGCCAGCGTTGACATGGAATCCATCCTGGCCGCTGTGTTGAAAAATATCACCCAGACCTTGCAAGCCAAACTGGCTGTCCTTTTTCCGCAAGGCGAGCAAATCCAAATATCGGTGACCAGCGACGAGTTACCGCTGGATATCAAGGAATTGGCGGTGGCCGACTGGGCTTTCCGCAATCGGCAGGCCGCGGGAAACGGTACCGAAACGCTTGGTTCAGCAGCACTGCTTTATCTGCCGCTGCATACTACAAGCTATGCATTCGGGGTGTTGGGCGTCAAACTGAACCAATCCTCCGATTACTACTCGCCGCATCATCGTCGGCTGCTCGACGCCTTTGTCGCGCAGATCAGTCTGGCCATGGAACGGGTCCATCTGGCCCAGCAGGCCGAAAAAGCCCAGGTCCTGCAGGCAAGAGAAACCCTGGAGCGTGCTCTTTTAAATTCGATCTCCCACGATCTGCGCACGCCTCTGGTATCGATCATCGGTGCGCTTAGCAGCCTGCGGGATCGAACCCTGCGGATCGACGACCAGCGGGGGCAGGATCTCTTGAACGGTGCCTGGGACGAGGCGGAACGTCTCAATCGGTTTGTCGGCAATCTGCTGGATATGACCCGACTGGAAGCGGGAGAACTGAAAATCAACAAGGAGCCCTGCGACGTCCAGGATCTGATCGGTTGTTCGCTGGCAGCCCTTGACCGGAAATTGGCAGGTAAGGATGTGAGCGTGCAATTGGCCGACCCTCTCCCTCTGGTCAGTATGGACATGGTGCTCATGACCCAAGTTTTGATTAACCTGATTGATAATGCCTTGAAATATTCACCGATTGATAGTCCCATAGAAATATTGGCCCATACCACCCCGAACGCTTTACTTGTCGAAGTCCTTGATCGTGGGCCTGGGGTTCCCGACCACGATTTACAGCGGATATTTGAAAAATTCTACCGCTTACCGGTTCCTGAAAGTGGCAATGGAACGGGGTTAGGGCTCTCCATCTGCAAAGGAATAGTTGCAGCCCATCAAGGCAAAATATGGGCTCAAAATCGATCCGGCGGCGGCCTGCACATCACCTGCCAACTGCCCTTGTGAGCATAGAAGCAATGTCGAAGGAAAACCATCTGCCCCGCATCCTGGTTGTCGATGACGAACCGGCCATCCAGCGCTTTCTGAAAACAGCGCTCGCCAATGGCGAATTCGTCCTTTTTCAGGCGGAGAATGGCCACGGCGCTCTTGCAGCCGCCGTCACGACCAGACCGGATGTTATCCTCCTGGACCTGGGCCTGCCGGATCTGGATGGGGTGGAAGTGATCAAGCGGATTCGACAATGGTCGGCAGTGCCGATTATCGTCCTCTCAGTGCGCGATCGCGAGGCCGACAAGGTCAATGCGCTGGATGCCGGCGCCGATGATTATCTGACCAAACCCTTTGGGGTGGGGGAATTGCTGGCGCGGATACGGGTGGTGTTGCGGCGCGCCCTCCAGCAGATGGAGGAACCGGTCTTCCGGGTGGACGAACTGGAAGTCGATCTGGCCCGCCGATTGGTAAAAATGGGGAACGACGTGCTCTCGCTGACGCCGACGGAATACGAGCTGCTGCGACTGCTGGTGACCAACGCCGGGAAGGTGCTGACCCATCGCCAGATGCTTAAGCAAATCTGGGGCGTTGCCTACCTGGAACAACCGCATGTCCTGCGGGTCAATATCAGCAACCTCCGTCATAAACTCGAAAAGGATGCCTCCCGACCTCGCTATATTCTCACCGAATCCGGCGTGGGGTATCGATTTAAAAGTGACTTGTAACCATTATTGCTTTAATAACCGCCCATGGAGCGGTTTGCAGGATCGCTGCAAAACCCTTGATCGAACCATCTCATTAACGGGAACCAGGCAACAACCATGGATGATGACCAATTGAAAGGACGCCCGCCCTACCCTTTTGAGACCATCGGGGTGGCGATCGCTTTTTCTTCCTCCAGACTGGAAGCGGTCTTAGCGGAAGCCAAAATTATGGCAGAATGTTTTCATGCCCGCTTATTGCTCATCCATATCGGCGAACAGACACCGGCCAAGGAAGCCACCTTGCGCGACATCCTGGCTCGCTTGGGGTTTGACGCGCTTGAGGTCAAAACCATCTGGCAGCAAGGCAATCCCGTGAAATCGCTGCTGGCAATCTGCAAACAAAATCTGGTCGACCTCCTCATCCTCCGAGCAAAACGCCGCGAAAAAGGCTTGTCCTACTATCTCGGCTCGGTGGTTCGGGGCCTGAGCAGGGCCGCCAAATGCTCCTTGCTCCTGCTCACCGAACCAGAGATCAGCGGCACGTCCTTCAAACGATTAGTGGTCAGCGGGGTCCAGCATCCCAAAACCATCTGCACCATCAAAACGCTGAATTACTTCGCCAAAGGCGTCGGAGCCCAGGAAATTATGGTGGTCACCGAATCAGATCAGCAAGGCCTGGCCATGGCCATGGCCTACGACAGTACGGCCAACCAAAGCACCAACGTCAAAGAACAACTCTCCAGTGAAGAGGCCAAACAACTGCATGCCCTGGTCTGTCGCTGCGCTCCCTGCGAGATAAAGGTCTCAGAAGAACTCGTTCTGGGGCGACCCGGTTTTGCCATTCGGCAGTATGCGGAAAAAGTGAACGCGGACCTGCTGGTCATCAACTCACCGGATGCCAAATACGGCCTCATGGATCGCATATTTACCCATGGCATGGAATACATCCTGGAAAACTTGCCGTGCAACCTGCTGATCGTCCATTCACGAGTTTCCTGAGCTGGGAACGCGAGACGCTCCATGGCCAAGCTCTCCCCTGACGACCTGGTAATTCTGCTGGTGGCGATCAGCACCATGCTGCTGCTGTCGCGTTTTGCCTCGGAACTGGGCAGGAAGGTTGGTTTACCCATTGTCATGGGGGAATTGCTGGTCGGCATCGCCCTCGGCCCCACCGTGCTCGGAGCCATATCCCCCGTCACCTATAACACTATTTTCCCTTTCACCACCAATACCCATTTCGCCATAGCCCTCGATGGCATCTTTTCCCTGGCTGTGATCATGCTGCTGTTCGTCGCCGGGCTGGAAATCCAGTTGTCGCAGGTGATTCGTCAGGGCCGGATTACCGTGTATGCCGGTTTCGGCAGCATGGTGGTACCCTTTATTTCTGGATTTGCCGCAGCCTGGCTGGTTCCGCACTGGTTTGACATCGAGCGATCCGAAAACTTCATTTTTGCTCTGTTCCTCGGCACTGCCATGTCGATCTCCGCCCTGCCGGTGATCGCCCGCATCCTGCTGGACATGAAACTGTTCAAGACCAAGGTGGGCATGGTTATTATCTCATCGGCGATCTTCAACGACCTGGTCGGCTGGCTCTTTTTTTCCTTCATTCTCTCGATCGCCGGAAAAAGCGAGGGGACCACCGCCGCCATCGGGTATACGCTGGCATATATTGTGGCGTTCAGTGTCTTTATGCTGGTGGTTGGCAGGTTAGTTCTTAACCGCATTCTCCCTTGGATCCAGACCAGCCTGTCGTGGCCGGGCGGGGTCCTGTCGCTGAGCCTTGGCCTCTGTCTGCTGTGCGCCGCTTTCACCGAGAGCATCCATATCCATGCTATTCTCGGCGCTTTTATCGCCGGGATCGCCATTGGCGATTCCGTCCACCTGCGGGAACAGGCCCGCGAAATCATGCATCAATTTGTCACCAATTTCTTTGCGCCGCTTTTTTTTGTCTCCATCGGCCTGAAAGTGGATTTCGTGCAGTATTTTGATGGGGTAATCGTGCTGGTGATTTTAATCATCGCCTGCATCGGCAAAGTGGCGGGGGCAAGTATCGGGGCTCGCCTCGGGGGGATGCAATGGCACAACGCCCTGGCGGTCGGTTTCGGCCTGAACGCCCGCGGCGCCATGGAGATCATTCTGGGCAGCCTGGCGTTCCAGGCCGGTCTGATTACCCAACCCATCTTTGTGGCGCTGGTGGTCATGGCCCTGGTGACCAGTATTACCAGCGCGCCGATGATCCGGTTTTTCCTTAAGGAACGGCTCCCCGCTGGAACACCTTAAATGGGCAGGGTGCCGCCGGGCATCTTCGCTTCCCTTAAAACGACCTTCCTGGTCAAGCGCCCCCCGCCGATAGCTGCCGACTCGCCGCCTTACCGGAGCCCATTCGAGTAGAGCAATGCGGTCTTACTTGTTTTTGCGTTTAGCAATCTTTTTTGAATATTGCTTTTTATACAACCGGCGAGCCTCGGCCAACCGTTTTTCACTTCGTTCGATGGACAGTTCCTGGGCGGAACGCTTTTCCTCTTTAGGTTCGGGTTTGCGCTGCATATAGGTGCCGTCGGCCTGCATGTCCCAGGCTCCTCGCCGGTCTGCCAGCTGCAGATTGATAATCTCCCGTAATTGCGCCTTGAGTACCGGTGCTTCCACCGGGGCGATCACCTCCACCCTCCGTTCCAGATTGCGTTTCATGATATCGGCAGAACCGATGAAATATTGATCCTCGCCGTTATTTTTGAAATAGTAGATGCGGGAATGTTCGAGGAAGCGGCCCACCAGAGAAATCACCCGAATATTCTCGGAAAGACCGGGGATGCCGGGACGGAGCAGACAACTGTCGCGCACGATCAGATCGATCTTGACCCCGGCTTGTGCGGCCTGATACAGCGCAGCGATAACGTCCTGATCGGTCAAGGCGTTGGTTTTCCATTGGATCAGCCCCGAATTGCCTTTGCTGTGCTGTTCGATTTCCCGCTTGATATTCTCCAGCAGCGTCTTTTTTAGAATTTTGGGCGAGGGCAGGAGTTTTTTATAATTTCGTGCCGGTGCATAGCCAAGCGTCAGAAAATTAAAAAACTCGGTCAAGTCGTTGCCGATGTCGCTGTCGCAGGTCAACAGGCCAAGGTCGCTATACACCCTCGCCGTACCGGCATGATAGTTGCCCGTGCCGATGTGGGCATATCGCTTCAAACCGTTGTAGTCACGCCGGACCACAAAAATAACTTTGGAATGGGTCTTGAGGCCGACCACCCCGTAGGTGACATGGATTCCCGCCTGCTCCAGATAGGTGGCCCAGTGGATATTGGCCGATTCATCGAATCGGGCCATCAGTTCGACCACCACCGCAACCTGTTTGCCGTTCTGGGCGGCATCGAGCAGATACTGAATAATCTGGGAATTGGCCGAGGTCCGGTAGAGGGTCATCTTGATCCCCAGGACCTTGGGGTCGGTGCTGGCCTCGCGGAGAAACCGCTCGACCGAAGAGATGAACGATTCGTAGGGATGTTGGAGCAGAAACGGCCCTTCTTCCCGGATCTGATGGAAAATACTGGGGAAGTCGCCGGAAAGTTTATAGTGGTCCAGTGGTTGATGCGGGGTGAAATGCAACTCCGGTTTATCAATGGCGACGATTTCCATAAAATCGCGTTTCCCCATAATGCCGTCGACTGTGAACACATCCTTGCGGCTGTCGATCCCCAGTTCGGCGGCCAGCATGCCTCGATGCTGCCGGGTCATGGTGCTGTCGACCTCGAGCCGGACGATCTCGGCAAATTTACGCTCCCTGAGCGCCGATTCGATCATCGACAGCAGATCAACAGCCTGTTCGGGCCATTTTTCGGTGATGGCGTTCCGGGTAACGCGGAACAGTTCGCAACTTTCAATGATCATGCCCGGGAAAATAATCGCCAGATTATTGGCGATCACCTCTTCAAACAGCACGTAAAGATATTTATCGGGTTCGACCCGGATAAACCGGGGTATACCGGTCCCGGTGGTCGGCACCTTGATCCGGTTGAGATACACGTGCTCGCCTTCGGCGTGCCGGGTGGCGACCAGCAGATTGAGCGAAAGGTTGGAAATAAAGGGAAAGGGGTGGGCCGGATCCATGCCCTGAGGCGTCAGTAGCGGGTAAATATTGTCACGAAAATAGACCGACATTTTCTGGCGCTGCGGCTCGGTAAGCGCGGCATACTTGACGATTTCGATGGACTGCCCGGCAAGCAAGGCAAGTAGCTCCAGCTCGAGCTTCTGCTGTTTTCCGAGGAGATCGCGGATGACCTCGTAGCTTTCATCGATCTGCTGCTGCGGCGTTCTCCCGTCAATCGACAGCAACTTCACTTCGGCGCCGACCTGCTGTTTGAGACCGCCGATCCGCTTCATGAAAAATTCATCGAGATTGGAACCGATCACCGAGAAAAAAAAGAGCCGCTCTAAAAGCGGATTACGTTCATCTTTACTCTCATTGAAGACGCGACGATTGAACTCGAGCCAGGACAGTTCGCGGTTGAGATACCATTGTGGGGCGGTGAGGTCGAACACCTTTTCTATTTTATCCCCGGCCCCGCCTTTTTCTTCCTTGGGCTTAACAGATGCATCCGCCTTCAATTCCGTCACCATCGCTGCTCCTCCTACGAGAAATCTCTCTGCAATTCCATATTTCGGCATGCTGTGCTGGCCTTTGAGGAGAACCCTGCCCCCAAGACGGTTACCATATCGTTACCCACGCCAGCGGTTTTTTTCTGGGCAAACCCATAACTGCTTATAGTTTGCAGCATTTTCAAACTAAAAAGCAACAGATTCCTGCCCGAATCAGGGTGATGAGAACTTTGATTTTACGCATCCCCCTGGCCTCCGGGCCCGAAAGGCAGGCGGCCGCCACCCGTGAGTGGGGAGAAGATATTGTCCGGACTTCCGGATTGTAAGAAATGGGAGGGGGAAGGAACGGCAAACGACACGGTCTCAACCAAAACCAGCAATAAGCAAGCCGGCGCCAACCAAGGCCTCTGAACACTGCCAAGAAACCGATCACCTGCTGCCAAGGGAGCCAGGTCGTAAGCCCACAGAATGGGTTGCAGGGCGATCAGAGCAGATTATGCTTGCGTTTCATCTCCTCGTATACCGAACTTGAAAAATCGCGAATAGCGCCGCCGCTGGCAAACATCCATTGCTTATAATCCGCAGGTTGCGATGATCGCTCGACCACACCGACGATGGCATAGGGGACCTTGCGGCCGTCTTTGGTGATGGGTACCAGAATTCCCATGTCACCGCACAGCAGTCCCGTCGTTCCGGTTTTATTGTAGACCAACGTGCCTTGCGGCAATTCCGTACCGTTAAGAATCCGGTCACGGCCCGGCAGGGCCATCACCCGAAGCATTTCTTTGGAGTACGGTAACTGGTAGTGCCATAATGCCCTGAGGAACTGGATATAATCGGCAGGCTGGGCACTGTTTTTATAGGTGCGCCCGCCCGGTGGAATGTATTCCCTGATCTTGAGCTGCTTAAAAAGATGGCCGTATTGCTTTTTCAAAATCGCATCGCACTGGGCAGGGCCACCAACTTTTCTTATAAACCAATTGGTTGCCTCGTTGCTGCTATGCTGGATCATGGCCTCCATCATCTGGCGACTTTGAGGGGTGTAGGACAATTTCCCCTGGTCGACTAGTTGAAAAAAAGCCAGGGCCACAAAGGGCTTGATCATACTTGCCGCCTGAAAGGGCCGCTGGGAGTTAACGTTGACCAAATACGTCTCATTGGTGAGATCATAAGCCACCCAAGCGGTCCGCACATTTTGCTGCATCCAGCTTTTCTTTTTCTGTTGCTCAAGAAAGCTGTCCATCCAATGGCTGGTAGCGGCGCTCCCGGAAACCAGGGGTGGCTCTTTCCCCTGCTTAGGAACGTCCTGCAGTAGGCCGGATTCTTGCGCCCGGCTGAGAACCTGGTGGGGTGCGGCGGCGGTTGGGTTGAGATTGCTGCCTGATTTGCCTGCGACCACCGGACGATCGACTGCGGGGATCACGGCAATGGCGATGTTCTTGCCTTTCAACAAGGCTACCTGCTGGCTGGCAATTCTTGCGGCAGCGGATTTACTCTCCCAGCAACGATACACAATCATGAAATTTTTAAAATCGATCGTTTCGATGGAGAGTTTGTCGGCTATCGGTCGACTAAAAGACCCTTTAATGTGTGCATAGGTCTTCGTCAGCGCCTCAAGGTTCGCCCCTTTGGCGAAGCTGACATTAAAAAGGCTGAAATACGCATTGTTACTGATCGGCTGGGCCAATTTCAAACCGGCTCGGCGAAGCTTTACATTGTATTTTTCGGCAGCAGCCCTTGCTTGTTCCTGGGTGCCGTTAAGCGTGGCGACAACCCCATAGCCCTGGTCCCGCCCAACCAGCTTGAGCTGTTTATCCACCGCGGGACCTAAAAGTGCGACCAGCTTTTCCCGATACTCAATCACCCTTTTGACATCACCATCCCAGGCATAAGCCAGATCGTAGCGGTTAGGTGATTTTGCCCCGGCTAGGCTCGCCGTCAAGAAAAGCATCAGGAGAACGAGGGATAAGATCTGGTTAACTTTCATTGCGATTGATTCGAAGTTGCCCCCTGAAATTTCTCCATGTAGCCCCATGTTCATATAACTGCCCGATATGAATGAGAGGTCCCTATAACCAGCTTGTAATCTATACGATTTTTATCCAAGTCAACAACCTCAAAATGAAACCTGCAGGCCTCTACGTATCCGGATTCCTTGGCGACACCATGCTCCGGGGCAGCACCTCCCTGATCGTAACAGCCTCGATTATCGTCTCATCCTGCGCCTTATCAAGGTTTGCAATAGGCATTTGTACGACCGGGAAAAATATCTCCCCCCTCCTTCGAGATTGCAATAAAACCTATGGCAGTCTGGCGGCCAGGTGCAGGGAACTCGGATCTGCTACACCTCCTCAATGATAATACAACTGACCGGGCACGAGCCTATCGACTCTTCGACACATTTTTGCTCGACCCCCTCGGGGTTGGTGACATAGGCCTTGTTGAGTCCGGCATCGAAGGCAAAAACATCCGGGCATATTTCAACGCAAGTTTCGCAGCCGATACATTCTTCCTGATCGATCTTGACCTGTTTCATAGTAATCCTCATCTGACAAGTTTATGGTTACACACGAATTTGTGTTCGAAAACGGTGCATACCCTAACAAGGACGATCTCCTCTACCGTTGATCGTGGAGCCTGAAATGATT
>CAIMMA010000247.1 GCA_903842475.1 uncultured bacterium | reverse complement strand
GCACAAGAAGGCAAGGGGAAACGTTATGCAAACGGTGCGTGTGGCCTTTACCTGGATCGACCAGCAACAGGCTGAAGGGTTGCGATTGCCGGCGTACGAAACGGCCTTCGCGGCAGGCATGGACGTCTGCGCCGCCCTCCGGGAACCGCTAGTGCTCGAACCCGGCACGATCAGCCTGGTGCCCTGCGGGTTTGCCGTGGCTATCCCCGACGGATATGAAATACAGGTTCGCCCCCGTTCCGGTCTGGCGGTAAAGCATGGGGTGACCGTGGTCAATGCCCCGGGAACCATTGATGCCGATTACCGGGGCGAGGTCAAGGTAGGTCTGATCAATCTCGGCCGCGCCGCCTTCACTATCCAGCGGGGTGACCGCATCGCCCAATTGATTCTGGCACCGGTTTCCCGAGCGGAGTGGCAGGTGGTACCGGCGCTGGAACCCACGCTTCGCGGCAGTGGCGGCTTCGGCCATACAGGGATGCAACCCGCGGATCGCCCGCGCACCGAGGCGGAACTCCCATGAAATTTTCGGTTTTGGGCAGCGGTAGCAAGGGGAACTGCACTTTGGTGGAATCCGGCTCCACCCGCCTGCTCATTGACAACGGTTTTTCCGGCAAGGAAATTATCGGCCGGCTTACCCGTTTGGGCCTGGTCCCGGAGATGCTCACCGCCTTGGTCATCACCCATGAACACGATGACCACATCAAAGGGGTCGGGGTGCTCGCTCGGCGGCTGAACCTTCCGGTGTACGCCAACGGCGCCACCCATCGGGCCGCGGCACATCGGATCGGGCCGCTGCCGGTACATCGGGAATTCGGCACCGGCGAACCGTTCGTCATCGGTGATCTGCATATTCATCCTTTTTCGGTGTCCCATGACACCGCCGATCCGGTTGGTTTCGTGGTCAGCGATGGGACCAGCCGTCTGGGCTACTGCACCGACACCGGCAAAATCACCCAACTCATCAAGCATCACCTGCAACAATGCCAGGCCCTGATCCTCGAGGCCAACCATGATGTGCAGATGTTGCAGGAAGGGCCGTATCCGCTCGCGCTCAAGCAGCGGGTTCTGTCCAGCCGTGGGCATCTGGCCAATGGCGACTCGGTTGATCTGGCTGCCCTTCTGGCGGAGCATCACCTGCAACTCTTGGTGCTCGCCCATCTCAGCGCCATCAACAATCACCCGGATCTGGTGCAGGAGGAAGTCCGCCGCCGCTTGCGGCCCAAGCACAGTTCCTTGCAGGTATTGCTGGCCGGCCAGCTGCAGACCTGTCCGTTGCTGGAAATTACGTCCTAAGAGCCGGACGCGGACATGCGGCGATCACCTCCCGGCCCTTCAGAAAACCGGCGCTGGCGCCAAGTAGTCGGCAGGCTCAGATGCGGGTGTACTTCAAGACGATCTTGCCCCTGATAGCAGATGAGGTAACAGTTTTTGGCGCTCTGGAAAAAAAATCGTATTTCCTATCGCCTGACCCTGCAGGTCATTTTGTTCAGTACCGTGGTGACGCTGTTGGTAACGGCCCTGCAGCTGTACCTCGACTACCAGAAAGATCTCGCTGATATTCAGTCTTTTTTCACTTCCATAGAAACAACCAGCATCAGGCCGCTGGAAGAAAGTGTCTGGATTCTTGATGATCTCCAGGTCAATCTGCAACTCGAAGGATTGATTATGCGTCAGGATATCGTCTACGCCGCGGTCGAGATGGGCGACCAAATCGCCTGGACAAAAGGCGCGCCGGTTGCGGACAACAGCCTTTCCCGTATTTTCCCGCTGTATCATTTGGTTCGCGGCACACCTGAACAGATCGGCCGTCTACGAGTAATGGCTTCGATCGATGGCGTGTATCAGCGCCTGTTGCGTAGAGTCATCATCCTCCTCAGCAGCAATGCGGTGAAGACCTTTCTGGTCTCCGGCTTTATCCTTCTGCTGTTTCGAAAAAATATTTCCCGGCATCTGGCCAAGTTGGCGGAATATGTCGAGGTGATCGATATCCGCAACAGCAAACCCCGGCCGTTGCAACTGGACCGTTCCCCTTCCCGGCAACCCGATGAACTCGATCAGGTCACGGCAACGCTCAACGCCCTTTGCCAAACCGGCTTCCAGGCTTTTCTGGATTTGCGGACCAAGGAACAACATCTCCGGCTCTTTTTCGATACCACCGAAGAAGCAATTTTTGGTGTCGATCTCCAAGGAATCTGCACCTTCATCAATCGGGCAGGGCAGGATCATTTCCTGGCGGCCGCACCCGATCTGTTAATCGGTTGCCCCATCCTGGAATGGTTCGCCCATGATTGCCTGGAGTTGCCGCACCCTGATCTGCTCGGCGAACAGGTCAGGGCGACCATCAGGGAGCAAAGAGTCTTGATCACCGATGAAATGCCGATTTGTCGTCCGGACGGCGAGTTGTTGTTCATTTCCGTGCGGTCCTACCCCTTACTGGAGCATAAGCAATGCACCGGCGCCCTCGTTTTCTTTGCCGATATCAGCCAGCAACAGAAACTTGAACAGATAAAACAACTGTTCACCAAGGTTGTCCGCCAGGCGCCAGCCGTGATCCTTATCGTTGATGCCATCGGCAGGATCGAATTTGTCAATACCAGCTTCGAGACGGTAACAGGATTTAAGATAAACGAATTGGCAGGCAAAAACGTTATCGAGGCATTCCAAGGATTGCATCTTGAACAGCAGATCGAGGGCGTGGCCAAGTCGATCAGTAACGGCGAGACCTGGATCGGCACCTTCAACGCCACCAATGCCTTGGGGCGAACCATTCATCTGGAGTCAATCATTTTTCCCATCCTTAATCCACAAGGGCAACTGACCAATGTGGTGGCCATGGGACGCGACACCACGCGAGAACTCCAGTTGGCGGAACAATTACACCATGCCCAGAAACTGGAGGCCATCGGCAAACTGGCAGCTTCCATTGCCCATGAATTCGGCAATCCGCTCCTCGGAGTCCGCTTTGCCCTGCGTGATGTCAAGCAGCGCCCAAGCCTTTCCCCGGAGGATAAAAACCTGTTGCAGCTGGCGGAAAACGAATGTGACCGCATGCGTAAACTGATCCGCGATCTCCAGCAGTTCAATCGCCCCTCCGTCGGCAGAAAGACCGAATTCGACCTGCACCGGATATTGGATGAAACCTTAAAGTTGCACCAGAACCTCCTGGCCAAAAAGAACATCACCCTCATCAGGAAATACCACGATCACCCCCTCCTATTGCGGGCGGTGGAAGATCAGATTCGCCAAGTTTTCATCAACCTGCTCATCAACGCCGGCGATGCCTTGACCGCAGAAGGCGGGACTTTGACCATTGGCACTGCGCTTGGGGAAGAAGAAATAATGGTGACGGTGGGCGATGATGGTCCGGGAATTAAACCAGAAAACCTCGACCATATTTTTGAACCTTTTTTCACCACCAAGTCGGCGGTGGAGGGGACGGGACTCGGCCTGCCGGTCTCCTACGGCATAATTCGAGCCCATGGCGGCACGATTGCCGTACGCTCAGTGCCCGGCCAGACCGAATTCACCATCAGATTGCCGCTGGAACCCCAGGCCTCCACCCAGCCAAACATTGCGGCCACGGCCTAGCCGCGCGGATGAAACCGCCGGTGGGAAGATTTCAAACGGTCGACATCGATATGGGTATAGATCTGGGTGGTAGATATATCGGTGTGCCCCAGCATCATCTGGACCGAACGTAAGTCGGCTCCACCCGCCAGGAGATGGGTGGCAAAGGAGTGGCGGAGCATGTGCGGACTGATGGCTTTGCTGATCCCCGCTCGCAGGGCGATTTCCTGGATGATCTGCCAGAAGCGGTTCCTGGTCATACTGCTGCCGCGGTTGGAAATAAACAGCAGCGGACTGGGCTTACGCTTGAGCAGCTGCGAACGCCCCCGTTCGATATACTCTTTGATAAGGTCTCCGGCGGTGGCGGAAAAGGGGACCACCCGTTCCTTGTTGCCTTTGCCGAGAATGCGCAGATGGCAGCTGGTCAGATTGCAGCCATTTACCGGCAGGTTGACCAACTCGGAAACCCGGAGTCCCGATCCGTACAAGAGATGCAGCATGGCGTAATTCCGCAGAATCAGCGGAGGGGCAATCTCGGGCAGTTGCAACAGGGTATCGACTTCGGCGACACTGAGGGCTTTGGGGAGGCTACGGCCTATTTTGGGCGCGTCGATCTCGGCGGTCGGATTGACGGAGAGCACGCCGCGTTCACAAAGGAAAAGAAAAAAGGCGCGGAGCGCCGCCAGGCGCCGGGCATTGGATCGAGCGCTGATACCCCGCCCATGACAGAAACGAAAGAATTGCTGGATTTGTTCTTTTCCGATGGCCTCTGGCGCCGATGGACCCGCCCCCGCAACATAATCAAAAAAAGAAACAAGGTCAGCACGATATGACGAAACCGTATTCCTGGCAAGTCTCCGCTGGACAGTCAGGTGCTGGAGGAAAAGCTGAAGATGATCGCTGGAGTCGTTGATCTGCAGTGGCTTTCGAACACGAAGGATACACAAAAAAGCCCCGACGGTTGCACCGTCAGGGCTTTAAACTCAGAACCGGCTTCTGACCCGGTTGAATTTGCGAAGTTTACGCAGGGCCTCAGCTGCTTTGCGGCGTTTTTTAACACTAGGTTTTTCATAGTATTCACGCCGTTTCAGCTCTCGTTTAATACCGTCGATCTGCAGTTTCTTCTTCAACTGCCTGATCGCGTATTCAAGGTCACCTCTGACATCGACTTCGATCATAATTGCATCACTTCCTTTGGTGGTTGGCCTAAGCCTTTAATAAGAGTATTTTCAAACTCTAAAAAATAACTTCTCCAGCTGTGCTTGTCAACGCAATTCATTGATCAATGGACAAGAATTATCAGATCTTCTTGCTCGACCTCAAAAATAGTCGTCGGCTTGGTTTTTGCCGCAAACCGTTGCTGGCGGCCGTCCCTCTTTTTCTTTTATTTTTCCGGACCGCGATGGTAACATGCTCGGCAACTGCCCGAGCGGGCAGGCAGGGTATCGTATTCAATCAACTGGAGGTCGATGATGGCTAAAATTCGATTGGCGCTTATTGCCGGCGGGACGTCAGATGAACGTGAGGTGTCGCTCAGGGGAGCGACCGGGGTGGCGCAGGCGCTGGACCCGGAAAAATATGAGATTGTGCGGTACGATCCGGCAACCGATCTCGCCCAAATAGCATCGCATGCTGATCAGATTGATGTCGCTTTCCTGCTTTTACACGGGGTGCATGGCGAAGACGGGACGATCCAGGGATTCCTTGACCTGCTCGGCATTCCCTACCAAGGGTCGGGGGTTTTGGGCAGCGCCTTGGCAATGGATAAAAATCTGGCGAAAACGATGTATAAGCTCGGCGGATTGCCGGTGGCGCCCTGGGTCATGGTAGAGCCGCAAGACCTGGTCGACACCGGCCGGATTGCCGCCAACCTGCGATTACCCTGCGTGGTCAAGCCTGTCCGGCAGGGATCCTCCATCGGCATGTCCATCGTGCGAACTATCGATCAATTGCCCGCCGCGTTACGATTGGCCCTGAAACATGACAGCGAGGTCATGGTGGAAGAATTCATCAAGGGCCGGGAATTAACGGTGGGGGTCATCGGCAACGACCGACTCGAGGCCTTGCCGCTGATCGAAATCATACCCGACAGCCGTTTCGAATTTTTCGACTATGAGGCCAAGTACCAGCCAGGCGCCAGCAAGGAAATCTGCCCGGCTCCGGTGAGCGAACAGGTCAGGAAAAAGGCCCAGGAGTACGCCATGACCGCCCATCGCAGCCTGCAATTGCGAGGATACAGCCGCACCGACATGATCCTGGCGAACGACGAACTCTATATACTGGAGACCAACACTATCCCCGGGATGACCCCCACCAGTCTCTTGCCCCAAGCCGCAGCCGAATTCGGCCTCCCGTTCAGTGCCCTGCTGGACCGATTAATTACCCTGGCTTTGGAAAAAACCCGCCGCTTGACGGACTGACGCACGACCGACCCCGCACCGGGGCCAGGCCCCGGTGATGCTTAACTTAAAAACGAGTTTCGAAATAGGGTTCCAGAATTTTTGGTAACCGCACCGTACCGTCCGCCTGCTGGTAATTCTCAAGGACGGCCAGCAGCGTGCGCCCGACCGCCAGGCCCGATCCGTTAAGGGTGTGGACCAGACGGCTCTTTTTCTCGCCTTTGGGTCGGTATCGGATGCCGGCCCTTCTCGCCTGAAAATCCACAAAGTTGGAACAGGACGATATCTCCCGGTAGGTCTGCTGGCCCGGCAGCCAGACTTCGATGTCATAGGTCTTGGCTGCAGAAAAGCCCAGGTCCCCGGCACACAGAGTAATCACCCGATAGGGGAGCTCCAGAAGCTGCAGCGCCGCCTCAGCATCGGCCAGCAGGCTTTCCAATTCCTCCCAGGAGTTTTCCGGAGCGGCGAATTTGACCAGTTCCACTTTTTCAAACTGATGCTGACGAATGAGCCCCCGGGTATCTTTCCCGTACGATCCGGCCTCCGATCGAAAGCAGGGGGTGGCGGCGGTATACTTCAGCGGCAGTTCGTCCGCATCCAGGGTCATTCCGGCATGGATGTTGGTCACCGGAACCTCGGCGGTGGGGATGAGCCACAAATCCCAGCCTTCAACCTTAAACAGTTCGTCCTTGAACTTCGGCAACTGCCCGGTACCGGTCATGGCTTTGGAGTTGACCATGAACGGCGGCAGCACCTCCGTGTACCCGTGGCGCTGGGTATGCAGGTCGAGGAAAAAATTAATCAAAGCCCGCGACAGCCTGGAACCGAACCCCTTGAGCAGACTGAAGCGGGCCCCGGCGAGCCGGGAAGCGGTATCGAAGTCGATAATGCCCAACCGTTCACCGATTTCCCAATGCGGCAGCGGCGAAAAAGAAAAATCCGGAATGTGCCCCCATCGTTTTATTTCGACATTATCCTGTTCGTCCCGCCCCGGCGGTACCGAATCGTCGCAGAGGTTGGGGATGGACATGACGCAGTCCTGCAGCTGAAGCTCGATCTCAGCCAAGGTGGCATCCAGCCCCTTGATCTGCTCGGAAACGGCTCGCATCTCCAGGATCAGGGGTTCGGCGGTGGTGTTCTCTCCGGCTTGCTTCAGCGAAGCGATGGTTTTCGAAACCGTATTCCGCTGATTTTTCAGCGTTTCGACCTCGGCAAGGAGCGCAAGACGGCGGTGGTCGGTTGCGGAAAACCGGTCGAGGAGTTGCGGATCGACCCCGCGGAGGCGACATTTTTGGCGAACCAGTTCCAGGTTTTCCCTGACAAAGCGTAATTCAAGCATGACCTTGCTATTTGGTTAGGAGAAGTATTGAGAAGGTAGTATCCTGACACACTGGACGCATGCCGAACGCACACCGATTTAACTGGCTTTTATCACGGGCCTCCCGGAAACGCAACGGGTATTCATTTGCTTTTAGCCGGCTGTTTTGCTACCTTTTCCCGGTTGCCGGAACCAGATCAATTTTTTACTATTGTTCGTGATGACCACGCTTATGGCTGAACGGGGAAAATCTTTTTTCATCTTTTTACTGGAACTGCGCAGCTCACTGAAGTCGCTGGGCCTTACCCTGGCGGCCACGACCCTGGGGCTCTTTTTGGTATCCGGCCGGCTGCTCGGAGCCATGCAAGCCCATTTGGGCGAGAAACTCTATTTCTTTTCCGTGGCCGGGCCTTTTCTTGCGCATGTCACCTTGGCGTTCTTCGCGGCCCTGTATGTGCTGATGCCCTTTTGCATGTACGTCCTCTGGAAGGCTATCGGCAAACCCTTTGACGTCACCGGTCAAAAACTCTTCTGGTTTGTGTTTGCCACCTGCTTCCTTTTTTACAGCGGTACGCTTTTCTGTTATATGGTGACCCTGCCCTTTGGCATTCGATTCCTGCTCAGTTTTCAAACCCAAGATCTGCAAGCTGTGATCTCCGTCAGCCAGTTTGTCCATTTTGTCACCTTGTTCATCCTGGCCTTTGGCCTGGTCTTTGAGCTGCCGGTGTTCATGGTGTTCAGCGCCCAGGTGGGTGCCGTCTCCCGTAAAACCTACGAGAAGCACCGGCGGTACGCGGCGCTGGTTATTACCATCCTGGCCGCCGTCCTCACCCCGACCCCGGATCTCTTTAACATGGCGCTCATGGCCGTGCCTTTATATCTGCTCTACGAATCCGGCATCCTGCTGATCCGTTTACTGCGATTGGACGCGACCGACAACCTGAGAGCTGGAGACGCATAGCAGCGGTCGGAGCCCTTCCCTCCTCAGCGGGCCAGCCACATCAAAAACTGATAACCTCGATACCATGGGCGAGCAACAGAGCAGCGGTCACGCCAGGATAGGGCGAAAGCCCGCAGGAGGGACTGCCGGATTTGAGATAGCAGCGCTCAATATTATGCGCCCGGGCAATGGCCAGCACCATGACCGCTCCCCGGATAAACGCGGCAGAGACGTCATGGCCGTTCCGGTCCCTGACCTGCGCGAGGCCGGCAAGAACATCATGGCCATCGCCATTGACCAAAGCGGCGGCGGGACGGGGCGTGGGCAGCCCGCCCAGTTGTTCGGGACAGACCGGTATCCAGAAATAGTCGGCGAGCTGCAGCAGGCAGGAAGGGCTGCCCTTGCTTAGGCCGTCATATCGGGTACACAGCCCGGTGAGGCAGGCGCTGACCAGACATTTTTTTGGCTGTTGAGACATGATCATCGACGTTTGCGTGAGGTTGGGAAAAAAATGGCGATACGAAAAAAACAGGAAGAAACCGGGCAGGACAAAAAGATACTCTGGTGTCTTGGCCTGATCGCGGGGGTCTTCCTGCTGCTTTGGCTTTTATTTGCTCCTGGCCGCGGTTATTTTCATTATCGAAAACTGCAAAAGGAAATCGCCACCCTGAGCGAGGAAAACAGTCAGCTTGAGGCAAAAAACATTGAACTCAACGAGGACATCAAACGGTTAAAGTCCGACGATGCTTATCTTGAAGAGGTGGCCCGCAAAAAACACGGCCTGTTGAAAAAAAATGAGACGGTCTTTGAATTTGAGCCCCCGAAAAAGAAAAAATAACGCTCGAGCCGCACGGTCGAAGGCGATTTGTCCCCAAGGCAGACGGCTGTTCCTCGGTCAATCAAGGGGACCGGCATGATACCAGTGCAAGGCAAGGCAAACGAGCCGACCGAGGCAAGCACCGGACCGGCGTTGCCAGTTGCGGACAAGGCCAAAGGCGAGGCCCCTGAACAGGGCAGGGCCACCGGACCGGACCGTGCCGCAGTTGCAGCGCTTGCCTCCGGTATCCGAACCTGTCTGCAGCTGCACCAACAAATGGGCATCAACGAGTATCCGTTGACACCGGGATTGCGGCAGTGCCTGTCCGCAAAAAAGCCGCCGGTCAACACGGACTTTGGTCAGCGGGTGCCTCAATCCCTGCCCCCTGTACCTCCGAAAGAGGCCCCTTTGCCGGCCATGCCGGCAACCGCGGAACAAATTGCGACGCTGCATCGAGCTATCGAATCCTGCCGGCTCTGCGACCTTGCTCCGGCACGCCAGGGCCAGGTGGTCGGCGGCGGCACCGTGACCGCCGGACTGTTGATCATCGGCGACTATTCCCGCCAGACCGCTGGATGCTCGACAACCACCCTGTTCGGTGCGGAGGAAGACCCCCTGTTGTGGAATATGATGCGGGCGATAGGACTTTCCCCCGAAGCGGTGTATGTGACCAATACGGTCAAATGCTGCCCGCTGCCCGGCGCCCCGCCGGAAACAACCCATGCGCAGCGCTGTCTGGCCTATCTGCGCCGGGAGATAGAACTGGTCAGGCCGAGAATTATCTGCGCCATGGGGGAAACGGCGGCGCGATCAGTACTGGAGGGCAGCGAACCGGTGTCCCGGCTGCGCGGTCGGTTCCACCGCTATCGATATGGCCGGGAAGGGGCCGATACCATCCAAATCATGGTCACCTTTCACCCCCGTTTTCTGCTGGAATGTCCGGATATGAAAAAAGCGGCCTGGCTCGATCTGCAGATGATCCAGCGCCAGCTGCAGGCCCGGTGAATTGACCATCCCAAACCCACACGCCCGTGAAAAAAGCATCGATTTGCGGGGCGTTGGCTTTGCGGGAATGGTCAGGGTTTGGTTTTGCCGGTCACAAACAGCTCAAAAAGTTTTTCAAAAACAAAAGGGATGGTCGAAGCCTGGGCATTGGCCGAGCCGGCATACGATTTGGTCAGCTCAAAGGCACGCTCAAAAGCCTCCTCGAATTCCGATTTTTTATTTCTCTTAATGATATTGACAAGTTCTTCGGCAATAGGGTCTTCCATGCAGGCACCGCTGGGCAAAAAGAAGTTTTCAGGTGTACGATTCGTGGAATACCGGCAGTCGCCACCGCGCAGCAAAACGACGGCACAGCCGTGGCCCGGATTTCCCCTGACGGTTGAGCGCAAAAGCGCCCCAAGCTCAGCGTCGGCGGATTGCGCGGGAAGAACACCGCGAAATCGACCGGAACCTCCCCGATGGCACCCCTCCTGCACCTGCCGGAATTACCAGGTCCGGTAATCCCCCGTATCGAGATGAACAAAATCAGACTTGGCGTAATACCCCACCCCGCCGCTTTTCATTTCCACGGCGCACTGGTGAATCTGGTCGGTATCGATCCCCGGGAAGCGGATATCGATGGCCTTGCCTTTCATGTGCAGGCTATGCCCGGCCACCCCGGAGCTTTTCCGCGCCAGCTGTTTGTTGGTTTGGGGTGAACGGTACCCGCAGATCACCTCATACTCCCCCTTGCGGCCCATTTCCTGCTGAACGGTCCAGAGAATATCCAGCAATTTGGGATCGATCGGATGGGTTTTCCCGGTTTGGTAGTCACGCAGATAGTGGCTGATTTGCTTCAACGCCTTGGGATTGTACACTTTGCCCCAAGCATAGGTGATATCGAGTGACTGTTGGGTGTGGGTGTGAAAAAAAGAGAGGGAACGTTTTCCCATAACCTTGGCACAACTGATTGCCGGTACGGACAAGACGGTCAGCCCTAAAGCTATCTGGGTCGTTCTTCTCAGAAATAATCGACGGGACAAGACGGGTTCTATACTTTTATCTGTAACCATTTTCCTCTTTTTTCAAGGGTTTATCCAGTTTGATGTTCGGCCTAAAGAAACATCCACGCTGTGTGGTTGCAGTCAAAATCGCGTCTCATATAAATGCAGACCAGCTCGCTTGTCAAGAAATTGCATGCAAAAAAAAAGGCCGCCACCACTGGGAAATCAAAAAAATACTAATATTTTCATATACATAGTAAAATATCCAACAGGCCATCGCTATCCAAGGCCGAACACCACCGCAAGACGGCAGCAACCGGCGCTTCCGTTTATTGGCGCTTCCGCAATCGGTTTTCGGTTCAATCGCGGTTGAACCACCCGGCGCAATGGATTATTCTGGCGCAAAGTCCCTCTCCCACTAAAAACGATGGAGTCCATGACCACCAGGAACCGGTACCGGACAGCAAACGCTCAACCCGCAGGCCGCCACAGCTCCATTGCCGTGCATGCCCGGGTCCGCCGCCTTGACGATACCCAGGCGGCGGATTCGCGTGTGGCGTTGCCATGAAGATCATCTCCGGCGGGCAGACCGGCGCCGATCTGGCAGCCCTTGACGCGGCCATCGCCTTGCAGATCCCCCATGGGGGCTGGCTGCCCAAAGGCCGAAAAACCGAAAGCGGTCCCCTGCCCCTGCGGTATCAGCTCGAGGAACTCGATACCGGCAAATATCGAGCCCGTACCGAAAAAAATGTCCTGGCGGCCGACGGTACCCTGATTTTTTCCTTCGGTCCCCTTTCCGGAGGTTCGGCGTTGACCGAAGCGCTGGCCATCCGGCACGATCGCCCGTTTTTGCATATCGATTTTGAGCTGATCGACCACAGGCAGGCAACCGCCCTGGTGGAAGACTGGCTCCAGACGCTGCAACTGGCAACCATCAATATTGCCGGCCCCAGAGCCAGCAGCGAGCCGCGAATCTATCAGGCGGTATATACCCTGCTGACCGGCATACGCTGGCCTGTGTCCCCTGCCTTTACGGCCTGAGTAAACCACCCCACCGAACCCGGGAACATCAGGCGCTCCTTTGCAGCCCGACCTTGACCGCCGTGCCCAGTACGCGCAGGTCCACCGGCTTCATCAACAAAGCGCAGGCTCCGGCCTCGCGGGCGATATCGTCGTTGAGACGATCCGAATACCCGGTACAAAGAATCACCGGAATAACGGGATGCCGGCGCCTGATATTCCCGGTCAAAACAACCCCGGTCATTTTCGGCATGGTCTGATCGGTAATGACCAGATCGATGCGGGGCTCGGCCTGCTCGATCAGGGCCATAACCTCCCCGGGGTTGCTGGCGGTGGTGACCGTATAGCCCAGATGATTGAGCATCATCTTATACGTTTCCCGAATTTCCTTCTCGTCGTCAACCACCAGCACATGCCCTGTCCCGAAGGGCAGCGGCTCCTCGCAGCTGAGCAAGCGGTTGTTTGCGCCCCCCTCGGCCTCCGGCAGCAACACGGTAAAGGCCGCCCCCGCACCGGGTTGCGACGCCACCGTGATTTCTCCGCCCAACTCCCTGACAATGCCATGAACCACGCTGAGCCCCATGCCGGCGCCTTCGCCAGGCTGTTTGGTGGTGAAAAAAGGGTTGAAAATTTGCGAGATACTCTCACTGTCAATCCCCTGCCCGGTATCCGCCACCACCAGGGAGACCCAAGCGCCCTTGCCCTCCGCTCCCTTTTTGCCGGAGGGGGACGCGGTCAAGCGTTCAAGCCGGAGCGTGAGATCCCCCCCTTTTTCCCGCATCGACTGAAACGCATTGGTGCAGAGATTCATGACGATCTGCCGGATCTGCGCCGGCGCAGCCATGACCATGGTATCCAGGGCGGCCAGTTCCAAGGTAATGTCTATGTTCGAAGAAAGCGTGGCCCGTAACAACCGCAGGCTTTCCTTGATCAGCGGGGCCATCGCCACCGGTACCTTTTCTTCAGCGGACTGACGGCTGAAGGTCAGAATCTGCTGGACGAGATCCGCGGCCCTTTTCCCTCCCTGTCGGATATGGAGGAGATTCTGGTGCACATCGCTCTCCGGTTGACTTTGCAGCAGCGCCATGTCGGTAAAGCCGATAATGCCGCCAAGAATATTATTGAAATCATGCGCAATCCCACCGGCCAGCGTACCGATCGCCTCCATCTTCTGGGCCTGCCGCATCCGAGATTCCACTGCAACCTCATAGGTGAGGTCACGCTGCACGGCAACAAAATGGGTAAGAGTGCCCAAGGGATCGCGCACCGGGGAAATGGTCGCCGCAGTTACCAACAGGCTGCCGTCTTTACAACGATTGATGATCCGGCCCGACCACACCTCGCCCTGCCCGATCACCTTGGCCATCTGAGCCTCGAAAGGCGCTTCCTGTCCATCGGCCCAAAGCAAATCGACGGACTGGCCGCAGCATTCCTCCCGAGCATATCCGGTCAGCGCACAGAGGGAGGCATTGACATACTCGATCTTTTGCCGGCGATCGGCAACCAGGACGGATTCCTTCACCTGATCGATGGCCGCGGCCAGGTGTTGCAGCCGTTTTTCCGTGGCCCGCTCTTCGGTAACATCGCGAAAGATAACGATCCGCTGGTCGGCATCGCCCAGAGAAAAGGGGGTGGCGGTAATAACCAGATGGCGCTCGCCCCGGCTTCGGGTCAACAGCCTGATGCCATCGACATTGACAGCCTGCCCTGCGACCGGCGCCCTCAGGGTGGCGGCCACCTGCTGCCGGTCACCAGGATGGAGGAAATCAAGCAAGAGCCGGCCGGTCACCGCATCCGTGCCCTCCACCATGCGGACCGCCTCCTGGTTGGCATAGACAATCCCGTCATTGCCGTTGAGCAGGAAGACACCCAAAGGCGCCAGGTCCAGCAGACCGGCCAGTTGTTCCTCCGCCGCGCGCACCCGCTGCTCCTCCCGCCGCTTAGCGACCATGCCGCTGAGGAAAAAACTGAGCAGGCCAACGGCGACAATGGCCACACCGGTGACCAGTAACCATTGCCAACGAAAGGCAGCCATGGCGCCCAGCACCGCCTGGGCGGGCGTTACCATCACAATCGACCAGTTGTCCGCGCCGGAGAGTTCCAGCGGCAGAAAGACCGCATATCGTTCGTCGCCGTTGCGGGCATCGGTCGAGCGGTCGGGAAAACCGTGGGAAAGGGAGAGGATACGCTGTGCACTCCCCTCTAATTGCGCCCGCAATTGCTCACGATCCTTGCCATCGGAGACCAGTTCGTCAAGGTTTTTACCGATCTGGGCGACGTCGGGGCCGTAGAGCAGCGTCCCTTCCCGACTGAGCAGCAGGACAGCACCGTCATGGGACGGAGCAATCTGCGAAAAAAACCCTTCAACTATAGTGACTAACGGCAGGGTAAAGGAAAGGCAGCCATCGAAACCTGCCCCGCGCGGGATCGGGGCGGAAAAAAAGATTCGCCCCGATTCTCCCGGCTCATCCCCCATCACCTGCAGCGATGGAGCCTGCCGCCCCCGGGCCTGCCGGCACACACCGCTATCGATGGCCTCCCTGCCGGCGGGTCGGGCCGGAACCGAAAACAGGATTGATCCCGACGCATCGCTTCGCTGGATGCCGGCAATATCGGAAGAATGGATCGAAAAGAAATTCTCCAACAGGGCTTTGCCGCTTGCGTCCATGTCCTGTATGGCCGGGTGTTGCACCAGATGCGCAAGCGCTTTTTCATAGGTGGAAAAAAAAGACTGGAGGTTGACGCCCGCCTGCTGGGCCGACAGGATTTGCTGGGTGCGGAACGTTTCGATGGTCCTGGTCCGGACCGAAAGATACGGCAAATAAAACAACCCGGCCAGGAGCAGGGTCGCCAGCAGGGCAAAAACGATATGCGGATAACTGAATCGAGGTTTCATGTACCGGGGCCTGAGAAAAAACCGACAAAAAATCGTTTCATATTTCAAGTATAGCAACTACAGATTAAATTCATAAAATAAAAATGCTTAGTAAAGAAATTCTCACCCCAAATCTCACCTGCCCCACTGCTTACGGAACCATCGACCCGCAACCTCAGATATCTTTTTTGCAGGAGGTGCCTTTGTTTCTTCATCAGTCCAACCGGCTGGAGCTCCTGCTGCAACAGCTTTGCAGGGTCTTGGCGCAACCCCTCGACGACCCGCTGGAGCCGGAGATCGTCATGGTGCACAATCAGGGGATGGCGCAATGGATTGCGCAGCAGATCGCCTTTGCCACCGGGATCGCCGCCAATCTCCACTTCCCCCTGCCGGCCCGCTTGATCTGGGATCTGTTCCACCGGCTCTCCGGCAAGGAACCCGAGGAAGATCTCTTCGCCAGGCCGGTGCTGCACTGGCGGATCGCCGCCCTGCTACCGCAATGGTCCGGCCACTCGGCCTTCGGAGAGATCACCGCCTACCTGGCTGATGACGATGACGGCTGCAAGCGCTCTCAGCTAGCTGCCCGGATCAGCGAGGTCTTTGACCAATACCTGGTCTACCGCCCGGATCTGCTCAGCCGCTGGGAACGACAGCCCGAGGAAGATCACTGGCAGTCACTGCTCTGGCACCAATTGACCGCCGCCGCCATCCCGCACCGGGCCCGTCTGCCCGAGCAGTGCCGCCGCCTCCTGACAGGCCCCGAGACCGACACCGCCACCTTGCCCCGGCGATTGCACCTCTTCGGGATCAATAGTTTAGCCCCGGTGTACCTGGAGATCCTCGAGCAGGTCAGCAAGCGGACCGAGGTCCACCTGTTTCACCTCAGCCCCTGCCGCCACTACTGGGGCGACCTGGTTTCCGCCCGGCAGATGGCCACCAAGGATACATACCCAAAGGATCACCCCGTTTCCGGCCCCGACGCCTATTTCGACCAGGGCAATCCCCTGCTGGTCTCGCTGGGCCATACCGGCCAGGATTTTTTCCGGCAGTTGCTCGACCGGCAGATGGAGGATATCGACCTCTACCGGGACAATGAGGCTCCCCACCTCCTGGCCACCCTGCAAAACGATCTCCTCGACCTAGGCGACCGTTCCGCACCGGACCAGGAGCCGCATCGGCTCCAGCCGGCAGACCGCTCGATCCAATTCCACCGCTGTTTTTCGCCCTTGCGCGAAATCCAGGTGCTGCACGACCGCTTACTCGATTGCTTCCAGCAGTTCCCGGACCTGACCCCGGCCGACATCCTGGTGACCGCCCCGGACATGCACCTCTACGCCGATGCCATAGCCGGGGTCTTCGGCGAGGCGAGCCCGGAGCGGCGCATCCCCTGGTCGATCGCCGACCAATCCCTGCACCGGGAGCAGTCGGTGGTTCGCCGTTTTCTTGAGCTGCTCGATCTGATGGCCGGGCGATTCGCCGCCCCCGCGGTGCTCGCCCTCTGCGAGACCACGGCCCTGCAGCGACGCTTTGGCCTGGATCCGGCCATGCTGCCGCGTCTGCATGTTTGGGTCCGGGAATCGGGCATCCGCTGGGGATTGAACCAGGAGCATCGCCGCCAGCTGGGGGTGCAGGCGGATCAGCAGCACAGCTGGCAATTCGGCCTGGACCGGCTGCTGCTTGGCTATCTCATGGGCGAATGCCGTGAACCGTATCAGGGCCTCCTGCCCTATCCCCACCTGAGCGGCAGCGAAGCGGTCGAGCTGGGCGGGCTCCTGACCCTGATCGAAACCCTGGCGGACTGGCGCCAGCGCCTAGCGGCAACCGGCACCGCCGAGGACTGGTGCCGCCGGTTGCTGGCAATGCTGGAGGCTTTTTTCGAACCCGACCTGGAAGACCAGGGCCTGGCCAGCCTGCGGGAAACGATCAATGGATTCAAAACCCATTGCCAACAGGCCGGTTATACCGACAGCATGACGCCGGCCATGGTCAGGAATCACCTGCAGGAAACGCTCTCCCGGGCCGGAGGCGGCCAGGCCTTTCTCAGCGGCCGGGTAACGTTCTGCAACATGGTGCCGATGCGCTCGGTGCCCTTCCGGATCATCTGGCTGCTGGGAATGAACGACGGCGATTTCCCCCGTGCCCAGCACCCCGCATCCTTCGACCTGATGGCCAAAGAGCCACGACTCGGCGATCGCAACCGCCGCCACGACGACCGGTACCTCTTTCTCGAGGCCCTGCTCTCCGCCCGCGACCTCCTGGCGATTTCCTGGGTGGGCCGCAGCCAGCGCGACGACAGCGTGACCCCGCCTTCGGTGGTGGTCAGCGAACTGCAGGACTACCTCAACCAGAGCTGCACCCCCCCAGCGGAGACAACCGCCGATCACCTGACCACCAACCACCCGATGCAGCCCTTCAGTCCACGCTGTTTTGACGGCACCGCCGCCACGGCCAGCTATAACCCTGCCTGGCAGCCGGCCGAACGGGAAAACCCCATCCGGCCCTTCCTCACCGGAGCCCTGGAACCGCCCGACCCGGAGTGGCGATCCGTCGACCTCCGCACCCTGGTCCGGTTCTGGCGCCATCCGGTCCATTTTTTTCTCGAACAGATCCTCGGCCTGCAACTGCGGGACGAAGCAACCGGAATCGAGGAAAGCGAACCGTTCCGGCTCGATGGGTTGCAGCAATACCAGCTCCGCAGGGAAACCGTGCTCGATCTCCTCCGCAACCGGTCGCCGGAACAGGTGTTCGCCACCCTGACCAGCAGCGGCCAACTCCCCCAGGCGGAGTTCGGACGATCGCTGTTTACGGGCATCGCCGCTGACAGCCTGCAGTTCACCGACCAGATACGCCCCCTGCTGGCCGACCCGCTGCCGCCGCTGGAGATCGATTGCCCCCTTGGCCCCTTCCAGCTCACCGGCTGGCTGACCGACCTCTACCCGACCGGCCGGATCACCTGGCGCAGCGGGACGCTCAAAGGCGCCGACCTGATGGCGCTGTGGCTCCAGCACCTGTTACTCAACCTGCTGGCCCCGCCCGGGCTGCCGTTGGTATCGATCCATGCAGCCCGGGATTCCACGCCGAGCGCAGCCACCGTGATCTGCCACACGCTCAAGCCGGTAGCCGCTCCGGAACAGGCTCTTGGAGAGCTGCTCGACCTCTACTGGCAGGGCCTCTCGGCGCCGCTCCCCTTTTTCCCGGAAACCAGTCGGGCCTGGGCCGAGGCCGCGGGGACCGGAAAAGAGCGCGACAAGGCCCGTCTTGCCTGGGAAGGAGGATTTCAACGCACCGGCGAAGGCGACAGCCCGGCCTACCGCTATTTTTTCAAGGAGATCGATCCCCTGGACAGCAGCTTCATCACTCTGAGCCGACTCTTCGGGCCAATCTTTCAGCACCTGGAGGTGGACCGTGCAGCCGCTTGATCCGCTGACCATCCCGCTCCAGGGCTGCCGTCTGCTCGAGGCCAGCGCCGGTACCGGCAAGACCTACACCCTGGCCCTGCTTTTCCTCCGCCTCCTGCTCGAACGACAGCTGGCGGTGGATCAGATCCTGGTGGTGACTTTCACCCGCGCGGCCACCGGCGAACTGCGCGACCGCATCCGCCGTCGGCTGCGTGAGGCCCTTGACGGCCTTGAGCAACGGAGCCCGCTTGATCCGCAACTGGCCGCCCTGCTGACCGCCGTCCCCCCCGACCTTGGCAAAAGGCTGCTGGGCGATGCCCTGGTGCGGATGGATGAGGCCGCCATCTATACCATCCATGGCTTTTGCCAGCGCATCCTCCAGGACCACGCCTTTGAATCCGGTGCGCTGTTTGAGCTTGAACTGCTGGAAAATGAAACCGATCTCCGCCGCGAGATTATCGAGGATTTCTGGCGCAACCGTTTCTACCCGGCCCCGGCGGAGGAAGCTGCCTGGGCTGCGGCCACCTGGAAGGAACCGATGGGATTGCTCGGCGCCCTCGGGGCTGCGGCCACCGGCCTGGGTGCCGAGATCGTGCCGGTGGTCGACCCGGTCGAGGTCAACCAGCGGGGGACGCAAAGTCGGGCGCTCTTCTCCGAGGTGCAGCAGACCTGGCGCACCGCCCGCGATGCGGTGCGGGCCCTGCTCGAAGCGCATCCCGGCCTGCAGCGCAATGACAAGGCCTATCGGCTCCACGATCGGGTGCCGGAACTGCTGGCGGCCATGGACAGCCTGGCAGCGCTCCCTGCCCTGCCGCTGCTCCTGCCCAAGGGCATTGAAAAACTGGCCGCCTCAACAATGGCGACCCTGCTCCTCAAAAGAGGCAACCAACCGCCGCCGACCCACCCGTTCTTTACCTTGTTTGACGAGTTTCATACTTGCCACCATGCGTATCGTACCAACCTGGGCTTCAGTGTCCTGCATGAGGCCCGGAGCTCCCTGCAGTTCGAGTTGGAGCGGCGCAAGCACCAGCAGGGCTGGCTCTCCTTTGACGATCTGCTCACCCGCCTGGCCGCCGCCCTGGACCGGCCCCGGACCGGGGCACAGCTGGCCGCCGGGATCGGCACGCGATTTCCGGTGGCCCTGGTCGACGAATTCCAGGATACCGATCCGGTGCAATACCGTTTGTTCGCCACCATCTTTGGCCAGGAACCCCGCAGCCTGTTCATGATCGGCGATCCCAAACAGGCGATCTACTCCTTTCGCGGCGCCGACATTTTCACCTATATCCAGGCCCGCCGCGACACCCCGCCGGCCAACCGTTACACGCTCGCCACCAATTACCGCTCGACCCCGGCGATGGTGGATGCGGTGAACAGACTGTTCGGGCTCCGGGAGGATGCCTTTATTTTTACCGAGGATATCGGGTTCCACCCGGTCCTGGCCGCCGCCGATGCCGCCATCCCGCCGCTGCTGCTGGACGATACCCCGACAGCCGCCCTGACCGCATTGCTCCTGGACAGCGAGACGCTGCGCAACGAGCGTTCCCCCTTGATCAGCAAGGAACGGGCCGAGCGGGCCGCGGTCGAATGCTGCACCGACGCCATTATCCGTCTCCTGACCGCGGCCGATGGCGGGCGGGCGACCATTGGCGGCAAGCCGCTGGCCACCGGCGATATCGCCGTTCTGGTCCGCACCCACCGGGAGGCCGAGGCCATGCAGCAAGGGCTGCGGCGGCGCGGCCTGTGCAGCGTCTATTACAGCCAGAATTCAGTGTTTGCCACCGAGGAGGCCCGGCAGTTGGCCCTGGTGCTGACAGCCCTGGCCGACCTCTCCCAACCCGCCCAAATCCGCACCTGCCTGGCCACCGACCTCTTCGGCTGTACCGGTGACGACCTGCACGCCTTGCAAAACGACGAACCTGGCTGGGAGGCCCGATTGAACGCCCTGCTACAGTACCAGCACCTCTGGCGCGACCAGGGATTCATGCCCATGTTCCAGCACCTGATGACCACCCAAAAGGTGACCCGCCGCCTCTCGGCCCTGCCCGGCGGCGAACGGATGCTGACTAACTTCCTCCATCTGGCCGAACTGCTCCAGGAGAGCCCGGCCGCGCCGCACGGCATGGCGGGCCTGCTCCGCTGGTTCCGGCAGCAAATCCATGCCCCGGACCATAACGCCGCCAACCAGTTGACCCGCCTGGAAAACGATGAGCAGTTGATCCGGATTGTGACCATCCACCGGGCCAAGGGGCTGGAATTTCCGGTGGTCCTCCTCCCCTTCCTCTGGGCGATGCGCCCCCTGGCCTCGGATCAGCCCCTGCGCTTTCACCACCGCGAGACGCTGCAGGCCACCATCGATCTCGGCTCCGGCGCGGACGTGCACCGCCGCTGGGCCGAAGAGGAACAGCTGGCAGAGGAGCTGCGCCTGCTCTATGTGGCGGTGACCCGAGCCAAATGCTGTTGCCTGTTCTGCTGGGGACGGGTGAAGGGGTTTGAGCGGACCGGACTGGCCCATCTCCTCCACCGGGGCCCGGCCCTCGAATCCGATGCGGAGTTACGCCACGACCTCGAGCATCTGAACGAGTTCGCACCGGTGATCGCCCTCACGCCTTTTCCCGAGGGCTTCAGCACCACCCGGCGGGCGGCCGCCTGCACGCCCCCGACCCTGCGCCCCAAAGCTTTTAGCGGTCGAATCAATCCCGGCTGGTCGATGACCAGCTATTCCCGGTTGACCGCCGG
>CAIMMA010000246.1 GCA_903842475.1 uncultured bacterium | reverse complement strand
GCTAGCCGCGATCTTCGGCATGTTCCAGGATGATATAAAAAAGGTCCTGGCCTACTCCACCGTCAGCCAGCTTGGCTATATGTTTGCCGGTGTCGGTGTGGCGGCTTATTCCGCCGGCATTTTCCATGTCTTTACCCATGCCTTCTTCAAGGCCCTGCTCTTCCTTGGCGCCGGTTCGGTCATCTATGCCCTCCATCACCAGCAGAATATCTGGAAGATGGGCGGCCTCAAAGAGAAGATGCCCAAGACCTACCTGACCATGGTGATCGGCGCCTTGGCTTTGTCCGGCTGCCCGCCGTTTTCCGGTTTCTTCAGCAAGGACGAGATCCTCTATAGCGCGCTGGCCACCGGCCATTGGGGCATCTGGATGGTAGGTGTGCTGGTCGCCGGTATGACCGCCTACTACACCTTCCGCATGATCTTTGTTGTTTTTCACGGCACTCCGCGCGATCAGGAGGCCTATGACCATGCCCACGAGTCGCCAGCGGTCATGACCGTACCCCTGATCATCCTGGCGGTGGGCGCCCTGTTCGCCGGGTTCCTCAACCTGCCGGCGATCTTCGGCGGTAGCCAGATGGTTTCCCATTGGCTGGCGCCGAGTCTGAGCGAGCACCACCCCCATGCCAGCCTGTTTGTCGAGTTCATCGCCATCGGCGCCAGTGTCGCCGCCTTTGCCATTGGCATCAAAATCGCTTACAGCAAGTTCGGTCAGGGAGCGCCGGAGCCGGTGTTTAAAGGTTTTTCCGAATTTGCCTATCACAAATTCTATGTTGATGAATTGTACCATGCCCTCATTGTTCAGCCCTATAAGGCTATCGGCTCGATTATTTGGAAAACGCTTGAGCCCAATGTGACCGATAGTCCGGTCAAGGCCGCATCGAAACTCTATATGGTTATTGGTACCGCCTTCAAGGTCTTCCAGGTGGGTTATGTGCGAATATATGCCATATATATGGTCGTAGGGCTGAGTCTGATAAGCCTGTTCCTCTCTCAATCGTTGAACTAGATAAGGTGAACAAATGTTCGAACATGTCCTTTCAGTCATAATTTTCTTACCAATCCTAGCCGGATTGCTGCTGCTGGTGACCCCGGCGAGCCGGAAGATTGCGCGGGTAACCGGTTTGGTTATTTCGATGGCCACCCTGGTGGTCAGCATCGATCTCTATGCCAGTTTTGCCTCGACAGGCCATCTGGAATTCGTCGAGTATATTCCCTGGATCCAATCCCTGGGGATTGCCTACCACCTTGGCATTGATGGCATCAGCCTCTTTATCCTCATGGCTGGCTCGGTTCTCTTGCCCATGGTTTACATGGTGTTCACCACCAAGGAAAAAGGCTATTACGCCAATCTGCTCATAGTCCAGGGCGCCATGGCCGGTGCGGTCTGCGCCGCTGACATGATCCTGTTCTATGTCTTCTGGGAACTGATGCTGCTGCCGGTGTTCTTCATGCTCGGTCTCTACGGAGGTCCCAAACGGCTGCCAGCTACCCTTAAGATCACGCTCTACACCATTGCTGGTTCGCTGTTGATGCTGGCCGCCATTGTCTATCTCGGCGTTTGCTACCATGCCCAATTCAATGAGTGGAACTTTGCCATCAGCAAAATGGCCCAGCTTAACCTGTCCGGAAGGGTAGCTGCGGTGGCTTTTTTCGGCTTCATGATCGCCTTTGCCATCAAGACCCCGCTCTTTCCCTTCCACACCTGGTTGCCCGACGCCTATACCGAGGCACCGACCGCAACCACCTTTGTCCTGTCCGCCATCATGGCCAAGATCGGTGTCTACGGGATTATCCGCATGGTGGTCCCGGTCTTTGACGAGCAATTCGCCCGCTTCGCCATTCTCCTGGCTTACTCCGGCGTCATCGGCATGATGTATTGCGGTATTGCCGCCATCGCCCAGAAGGATTTCAAACGGATGTTGGCCTTTTCTTCCGCCTCCCACATGGGCATCATCGCGCTGGGTGTTTTCTGCATGAACATCCAGGCTCTGACCGGCAGCATTTACCAGATCGTCGCCCATGCCACCAGCACCGGCGTCCTCTTTCTTTTTGCCGGCATTCTTGAAGATCGCACCAATACACGGACCATCGATGATTTGGGCGGTATCGCCGCCAAAGCGCCGGTCTTTGCTCTCTTTTTCGCCATCGCCATGCTGGCCTCGGTCGGTCTGCCCGGGACCAACGGCTTTATCGGCGAATTCATGATCATTCTCGGGGCGATTAAGTTCAACACCACCATCGGCGTTTTGGCCGGTACCAGCCTGATCATCGGCGTCTGCTACATGCTGTGGATGTTTCAGCGGGTATTTTTCGAAAAATCCAATGCCACCTCTGAAAACTTCAAGGATCTGAGTCTGGTGGAATGCCTGACTTTTTTGCCGGTCATCATCTTGATCATCGTCATGGGTATCTATCCCCAGCCCTTCCTCAGCAAGATCACCCCTTCGGTGGCGTTGCAGTTCAGCCAGAACGCCCCCGTTGTTGCCCAGACTGCTACCACCAACGCTCTTCTTCCTGAGCTCACCATTGAACAGAAATAAGGCCGGACTGCCATCATGACGAACGATTTAATGTTACTAATGCCACTGATTATCGTTGGTGCAGGGGCGATCCTGTTAATGCTCACCTCTGCGTATGAAAAATTGAACAATGAAATTACCGCCTACGGCAGTGCAATTGTTTTTGCCCTAGCGTTTATTGTTCAACTCAGCGCGTGTATATCCGGAAAGGCTATAATTTTTTCCGAAGCTTTTAGCGGCATACTTGTGGTGAGCAACTTTTCTAAAGCTGCTGGCCTGATCATCCTGGCCTGTGGTTTTATTACTACCTTAAGTTCCCAAACTTATTTTAAACAAAATAACTTTTGTACGCCTGAATACTATAGTCTTACAGTTTTTGCAGCTTCGGGCATGCTCCTGTTGACCATGGCTCAAGAGTTGATATCTGTTTTTATTGCTTTAGAGATCATGTCACTGGCCATTTATATTTTGGTTGGTTACGATCGTAAGAATGTGATTAGTACAGAAGCAGTACTCAAATATCTGTTGCTCGGTGCCTTTGCCGGTGCTTTTTTCACCATGGGGAGTGCTTTTATTTATGGCGCGACCGCAAGCACCAAGTTTGTAAAAATCAGTCAGTTTATCGCCACGCATGGTTTTTCCCAATCGCCTGCCATCATTGGGGGTTCTTTTTTCATACTGGTAGCTTTCCTCTTTAAAGCCGCGGCATTTCCTTTCCATGCTTGGGTGGTTGACGTCTACGATGGGGCTTCTGCGCCTATTACCGGGTACATGGCCACAGCTTTAAAGACGGCTATCTTTACCGTTTTCGCCAACTTTCTGGTTCTCGACGGTACGCTGCAGGCTGGCTGGATTAAATACCTGTTCTACATTGCAGTCTTTACCATGTTCGTTGGCAATCTCATTGCCATTGGCCAACAGTCGCTTAAAAGAATGCTGGCTGCCTCAGGTATTGTTCATACCGGATATCTGCTGATCGCTCTAGTGGCGGTTAACACCAATGCTTTCACCGGGAGTGTTATCGCTTACTATCTCGCCGCCTATGCAGCTGGTACATTAGGCATTTTCGCGGCTCTTTCGTATTTGGGAGGAGAGGGCGAAAAACGGAAAAACTTCGATGATTTTAAGGGATTGGCTAAGGTTAGGCCCTATTCTGCCGCTGCGATTAGCATCTTCCTGTTGTCCATGGCAGGTATACCACCCACTGCCGGATTCATGGGTAAATTTTATATCATCACCTCTGCCATTGATGCCGGACATATCACCTTGGCTGTCCTGGGAATAATCAGCTCCATTATTTCCATGTGGTACTATCTCCGGCTTATTATTAATATGTATTTTTATGAGGCCGGTGAACAGTTCAATGAGTTGGCTCCTTCGCAGTTAGCCCCAATTTGTACCTTTGTTCTGGTCATCTGTGTGTTTGCCATCAGTCTGTATCCTATCGCCATATAAGAATATCTTAT
>CAIMMA010000245.1 GCA_903842475.1 uncultured bacterium | reverse complement strand
GCATGCTTCGCGCTGACTTTTTTTTGGCGTATTGGAGAACACTATAACAATAGCGTTTAAACGGGTCTCGCTATCGCTTTACGCATGCGAATTCCGGGTTGAAACTATCCTGCTGGTCGACGACGAACCGATTCTTGTGCAGATGTTACATAATGGCCTGGCCAGACTGGGATATCATGTGCTATCCTTTACAACGAGTACCGAGGCGCTCGCCTATTTCACCGACCACGCCGATACCATCGATCTGGTGGTCACCGATATGAGCATGCCCCTCATGGCCGGTGACGTTTTCAGTCAACGGCTGCTCATGCTCAAGCCGGACCTGCCGATTATTCTCTGTACGGGATTCAGCGAAGCCATCGATGAGCAGCGGGCCCGCCTGATCGGTATCCGCGAATTTATCATGAAACCGGTTGTCCCCCGAAATCTGGCACAAACGATACGGACCTTATTGTAAAATGGCGAACATCCTCATCGTCGATGACGATTCCATGCTGGCCGAGATGCTGGCTTGTCACCTCAAACGCGCCGACCACCGGGTTGAGCTCGCCAACAGCCTGACGCTGGGTATTGACCGGGCCCAAAACGAGCTTTTTGACGTCATTTTTCTGGATGTGCAATTTCCCGAAGGCAGCGGCCTGGATGCCTTTTCCCAGTTCTCCGAGGTGCCCTCGCAACCGGAAATCATCATCATGACCGGGTGCGGCGATCCCGACGGGGCAAAAAAAGCCATCCAACTCGGCGCCTGGAGTTATCTCGAAAAGCCGCATGTCCTCCGCAACCTGCTGCTGCCGCTCACCAGGGCGCTGCAATACCGGGAGGAAAAAAAGAAGATCACCGTGGTCCCGGTGGCCCTCAAACGCAACTCGATCATCGGCAAAAGCCCGTTAATGGCCTCATGCCTGGATCAACTGGCCAAGGCCGCCTCCAGTGACGCCAGCGTCCTGATCACCGGCGAAACCGGGACCGGCAAGGAGATCTTCGCCCGGGCCATCCATGATAATTCGAACCGTGCGCAGCAGGCCTTTGTGGTGGTCGATTGCGCCTCGCTGCCGGAAAACCTGATCGAAAGCACCTTGTTCGGCCATGTCCGGGGGGCTTTCACCGGTGCCGACCGAACGACGACCGGATTGATCCAGATGGCCAACGGCGGCACGCTGTTTCTCGACGAAATCGGCGAACTTACCGAAAGAATACAAAAAACATTCCTGAGGGTGCTCCAGGAACACCAGTACCGGCCGATCGGCGGCACCAAGGAAGAACACAGCGATTTCCGGGTGATAGCCGCCACCAACCGCAATCTCGACCAGGCGGCAACGGCCGGGACCTTCCGCAAGGACCTGCTTTTCCGCTTACGATCTTTCAGCCTGCACCTGCCGCCCCTGCGCGAGCGCAAAGAGGACATCCGCCTGCTGACTCGCCACTTCCTCGCCCGCTTGTGCGACCGCCGCAAGATTGCCTACAAAGGTATAGGCGAGGAGTTTTTCGAATACCTGATGGCCCATGAGTGGCCCGGCAATGTGCGTGAGCTCCAACAGACCCTGGAACAGGTTTTCGCCAATGCCGTTCATCACCCCACCCTGTTTGCCTACCACCTGCCCGAACGTATTCGAATCCACAAGACGTTGGAGAGCATCCAGTTGAGTGCGGCCAGCGCGCCGGTCAGCGACGAATGCCGGCCCGTGTCCGCCCTGCCGTTATGGAAGGATTTCAGGACTGCGGTTGAAAAAGCTTATCTGCGGCAACTGCTCGATTGCGCGGAGGGCAGCATCAAGGAAGCGTGTAACATTTCCGGACTTTCCCGTGCCCGCCTCTACCAACTGGTGAACCTCCACGGCACGACCCTGGCCAGGGAATAACCAGCGCTTCCCGGCACCCCGCGGTGCCGACGAAAAGCAATGCGATTACCACTTCCCAGAAGATTCCGCGATGAGCATTTCTAAAAATCTCTTTTGCCGCAGCGTGTTACCGGCTCCCCCCAATCACGCTGCACATCCTCAAAACCGCCGACGCGACCGTAATCAGCGAGATCCTCTGGTCAATGGAACCGTGGCGAACCTTGGGCTCTACCCAAATCGGTCTTGAAAAATATCTCTGCGGTTCTGATCCTGCCCTCAGGCGTTACGGTATGTGGCGGGCTGGAGAAATTATCGGCGTGGTCTGCGTGCGATCCCCCTGGCTGCGCGGGCCTTATCTTGAACTGCTGGCCGTGTTCCCCTCGGCACAAGGTGGCGGCATTGGCCGGAAGATACTTCGCTGGCTGGAAGAAGAAAGTCGAGCCGCAGCGAACAACATTTGGACGGTAGCCTCGGAAGGTAACGAGCACGCCAGAAAATTTTACCGGGCCTCCCACTTTGTGGAAGTCGCCACCCTCCCGAATCTTGTCGCCAAGGGGTACAATGAAATTTTGCTCCGCAAGACCATCAATCCTTAACAATAGGGACAAGGAGCAAGGGAACCTGCAACATTAAAAAAGGATGTCCAGGTAGCCCTGGGCATGGGACTACCGAGCACCGGCAGTTGGGGAAGAGAGCATTGCATCCAACCTGGTAAAACGGTATCCCTTCTCCCGCAACTGCTCTACGATCCGCGGGAGTGCTTCGCCGGTACCGTACCCCCGACCATTGATGTGAAAAATCAGGATGTCGCCTTTTTGCACCTTGCCCAGGACCCATCTTGACAGTCTTTCCGGTGTGGTTTGCTTATCGGGATCGCCACTGGGAAAGGTCCAGTGGACCACCTGATACCCAAGCGCTTCAACGATTTTCAATGTTCTCTGGTCATAATTCCCGGCTGGAAACCTGAAAAAAATCGGCTTGCGACCGGTTAGCTCCGTAATAATGGTTTCGCACTCGACAACCTCTTTCCTGACGTTGTCTTCACTGAGTTTTTCCATATGCTGCCGGTGCCGCAACGAATGGTTCTCTATTTCAATGAAACTCTTTCTTGAAAGTTGGGTCAACTGCTCCGAGTTCCTTCTGGCAAATTTTCCACTTACGAAAATGGTGAACGGGATTTCTTCCCTTACTAAATAGTCGATGATATCATTGTCAAAAAATGACGGGGTCTTAGTTTCGCAGGCGTCAAAGGTTATAGCCACAACCTCTTCTTTACTCGGCAGTTTTGTCACCACGCCCGCCACCGCAGGATCGTCCCGCCACAGCATAATCAAACAATAAACCACGCAAACAAAGAGTTTCTTTCCATCCATGACGGCTCCTGCACTCCCGATTCTCAACAAAACCTGCCAATCACCTCGTCACGCGACCAGCGCATCGTAGGGGTAAAGCGCAGGGAAATACGAGGCTATATCCATTCTTTGCATCTCGAACGCGGTATGCTCAAGATCGCCCTGCGCCTGTTTTTCATCAAAATCCGCCTGGAATCCGTCGCTGAAGCCCTGCACCTTGCGGAATGTCGCCTCGCTCATCCCGGAACGAATCGCTTCGGCCAAGAAAAGCGCTCGAAGTGACGGGAAATGAAAATCCTCAGCAAACAGGCCCTTCTTTTCGTCTGGCAATTGCTCCACAGTGGTTTTAAGCCAATGCACAAAGGCCCGCGAAAAGACCATCCCGGCATGTTCTTGAATGGCCCTGTACTCCGAGAAGAGCCGTTCGCTCGGATGCGTACGTCTTCGCGCCTGGACGAACTCGAGAAAACCTAATTGCTTTAAGATGGGATGGATTGGAATGTCGCGGGCCATCGGTCCTGGCGTCTGGTTCTTTGAACCGTGGGGGGCAATGCGGATGACCTCGATCCCGTGTTTGCACGACACATCATCCGTGGTGAGATAAAAAATCTCGTTCCGTCGGGTTCCGGAGCAGGCGGAAAGCAGGGGCGCCCAATAGTGGGACAGGTAGCCGGCCTTCTGGAATGATTTGAAATTTGCTTTCTCAAATAACAGTTCAAGCGCTTCACGTGTAAAGGGCGGCGTTGCTTGCGTCGTTACCATCGCTTACCTTACGCTAAAAAGTAATTTCAACCCAGCACCTCTCGAACCTTAGCGGCCAAATCGCTTTTGGCAAAGGGTTTTTGAATGAACGCTATACCTTCTTCCAGCATCCCCTGCTTGGCGATGATATTGGCGGTGTAACCCGACATGAATAAATACCTGGTTGCGGGCCGACTCTCGCCAATCCTTGTCATCAGGTCGCGGCCATTCATCTCCGGCATGACCACATCGGTAAGCAGCAGGTCGATCTGGCCGACGAACTCGCCGGCCAAATGAATGGCCTGGCTCGGCGAGCCCGCTGCCAGTACGGTATACCCCAGGCTTTCAAGCATTACCCTGGCCATGACCAGGATGGTCGGTTCATCCTCCACCAGCAGGATCACTTCATCGCCACCCCGAACAGGTGCCGCATCCGCTTGCATATTCGCCTCGGTGGTCCTGGCAACATGACGGGGCAGGTAGATAGTGCAAGTGGTCCCCTGCCCCGGTTCGCTATAGGTGTTGATGAACCCGTTGTTTTGTTTGACGGCGCCATACACGGTGGACAAGCCGAGACCGGTTCCTTCGCCTACCCTCTTGGTGGTGAAAAACGGTTCGAAGATGTGGGACAGCGTTTCCCGGCTCATGCCTTTGCCGGTATCGCTTACCGCTATTTTCACATATTCCCCGGGCATAAACCCGGCGTGCGTGTGGCAGTATTGCTCGTCAAAAAGAGCGTTTTCCGTCTCAATGGCAATTTTCCCAACCCCGGCAATGGCATCCCGAGCATTGACGCAGAGATTGGCCAGAATTTGGTCGATCTGCGACGGATCCATATTGATCGGCCAGAGATTAATTCCAGGCATCCAGATGAGATTGATATTCTCGCCGATGAGCCGCCTCAGCATATTGAGCATCCCTTCGACGGTCTGGTTGAGGTCCAGCACCTTGGGGACGACCGTTTGTTTCCGAGCAAAGGTCAGCAGTTGCCGGGTGAGTTCGGCGGAGCGCTGGGCGGCTTTGCGGATCTCCTCCAACTCGGTGTGGAACTGTTGCGACGGGTTTACCTGTTCAAGAATCAATTCGGAGTAGCCAATAATTACTCCAAGCATGTTGTTGAAATCGTGGGCCACGCCACCTGCAAGCTGACCGATGGCTTCCATTTTCTGCGATTGCAGCAGTTGCTCCTGTAGGAGGCTGTTGGATTGTTCCGATTTTTTCAGCGCCGTGATGTCTTTGATGACTTCAATGGCTCCGGTGCGCACTCCGGATCGATCATAGAGCGGGGCGGCAATCCCACAAAGGTAAGCCCCCTCCCCATTATTCAAGCGCTGAATAAATGTTTCAGCATAAATCGATTCCTTGACCCGATGAATATCGGCATAGGAACCTTCACGCTCTTGTTCCGAGATAGTGAGCAGGTCGATCAGGATGGGCCGACGTTCTCCATAGAAGGGGACGGCGTAGGCGTAGTCCCCCTGGCCAAGCAAACCATCCCTTTGCACACCGGTCATCACCTCAGCGGCCTTGTTCCAGACAACGAGACGCTGATCCGTATCGATGATCAAGGTGGCATCGGGCAGAGAGTCGATGATGTCGATCAAGTTTTGGCGTTCGGCCAGGAGCGCCGTCTCAGCTTGTTTGCGCTCAGTGATGTCGCGTCCGACCGATTGAAATTCGACACATTTCCCTTGAGCATCCAACAACGGGCCGGTGATCCAATGAAAAGAACGAACGGTACCGTCTCGAAGCACCACGGAATTTTCGACCGAGATCGGTTTGTCCCCTTCGGCAACGCGAGCAAAGGTCGCTAAAATCGCGGCACGTTTATTCGGCGGCGCGAATTCAACCCAGCGGCGGCCGATCAGATCATTCGTTTCGGAGCTGAACAAGGCTTTGTATTGCTCATTTGCAAAGGTCAGGGTGGTGTCCGGCAGCCAACGGCAGACCGCGTCGTGCTGATTCTCGACAATGGCCTGATATTGAAACTCGCTGCGATGTAATCTTTGCTCACTTGTTTTCAGCCGATAAAGAAACAACCCCAGCAGCAAGATGCCCGTGCAGGTGAGAGCAGAGGAGATGGTGGCCATTCTGTACCACCCTGCAAATTGTTCACTGACCGCTCGACCGACCAGCACATAGAAAGGGAAATCAGGGAGGCTATGGAAGGCAAATATTCGATCGACCCCATCCGTTCTGCCAACATACCGGACCACCCCCTTGACCACCCCGGCTTGCACCTGCTGTTGAGGAGGAATATCCCGCGCCTCTTTATTAATCCCCAACAAATTCTTGGGCCAGCGGACAACCAACCGACTGGTGTCGCTCCGCCGGATGCTCACCATCCCTTCTTTGCCGACATCCATCATGGAAAAAAGGGCATTAAAATAAAGCAGATTGACTGGTGTGACGATGATGCCCTGCAACGCACCAGCCTCATCCAGCAAGGCCTGGCAGGCGATCACCGTACCCGGATGTTCGGCATGTGCCTGGAGCGTCTCGGAAAAAAAAAGGCCGCCTTGCGGATGGTCTTTGATCTGATGATAGAGGGGTATCGCCTTGATATCCAATGGTTCGAGGCCTGGATTGCCGTTAAAGAGCAGCTGGCCCGCAGCATTGTAAAAGAGATGACCTGAAACCTCGGGGAAATACCGGCCAAGGGCTTCCAGATGTTGATTGACCCCGCCGACCTGAGGGGACAATTGGGTTCCGGCCAGGGTATTTTGTAAAAGAGTCTCGATTATCAAATCCGAACCGGAACGAATCCGACGCAGGGTTGCATCCATTTGGCTGGCAAGAATGTGGGCCTCATTGGCCGAACTTATTTTGATGGTATTTTCAGTCTGGCGGTAACTGAAGAAGAGTGAAAAAATCAGCAAGATAATCGAGAGGATGCCAAGAATACTGAACGTAAGAAGATATCCATGCGCCTGAGAAACAGTCCGGACCCTTTGATGAAGGGAAAACAATGGTTCCATAAAATAAAACCTTCACGGGGGGAGAATTTCAATCTTTAACGGGAACAAAGGGCAGCACCGCGACCCTCGCAGATTTGAAGGCAAATTTTGCAACCCATCCGGCGCCCTCCAAGAAGGGTTGTCGCCGTGGCTCCTTAAAGGAGTAAAAATGGCAGGTACAGCTGGAGCCCCCAGCCAGATCGATTACTGACACGATGGCCCTGTCCCTTTAAGCAGAAGCAATCGATCCCCGTCGCCTGCATGGGGTTCAGCGGGCCTGGCCGAGGCAAGGCCGGACGGACGTTGCATCCGCCCGGCGTCCCTCAGGTGTTTACACTTTAAATTTTTTCACCAGATTTTCGAGCTGCGCTGCCAGTTCCGCCAACCCCTGGGCGCTCAGCTGTACCTGGCCGCTGCCGTCCCCGACCTGATTGGACTGCTGGTTGATCCCGGCTATTTCACGGGTGATATCGGCAATCACCACCGTGCTTTGGGCGACATTCTCGTTGACTTCGGCGATCCCCTGTGAAGCTTGGGAAATATTGTCGGCGATCTCGTTGGAAGCGGCTGACTGCTCTTCCACGGCCGTGGCGATGCCGTTGATCACATTATTGATTTCAACGATGACCGCCGAAATTTTTTCGATATCTTCCACCGTGGTGGTGGTGGTGGTCTGCATTTCGCTGATCTGATTTTTGATATCCACGGTGGCCGCGGCGGTCTGCCGGGCCAGTTCCTTGATCTCGTTGGCAACCACCGCGAAACCCTTGCCGGCCTCACCCGCCCTGGCGGCCTCGATGGTGGCGTTCAAAGCCAGCAGGTTGGTCTGTTCCGAGATTTCGGTGATGGTCTCGGTCACCCGCCCGATTTTCCGCGCTGACTCGCCGAGCACCACCATTTTTTCCGAGGTGAGCCGGGACTGCTTGACCGCGCCCTCGGTAATGGCCCTGGCTTTTTCGGCGCTCTGGGCGATTTCGGTGACCGTGGCGGTCATTTCTTCGGTGGAGGAGGCCACCATGTTGACGTTACTCGAGGACTGCTCCATCGCCGCGGACACGCTCTGAATATTGACGCTCATCTCTTCGGTGGCCGCCGCCACCGCACTCGATTTGTCGGCGGTGTCACGGGCAGCCGACGACAACTGCTTGGAAACCGCCGCCAGATCGTTGGAAGAGGAGGTCAGTCGATTGGCGCCACTGACGATATCCCGGATCATCGAGCCCAATTGATCGATCATCGAGTTGAGCGATGTGGCCATATGGCCGACCTCATCGGTCTGCTGGATATCGAGCTTGGCGGTGAAGTCGCCCTTGGCCATGGTCTCGGCCAGGGCGGCGGCCTTGCCCACCGGACCGGTGATCGAACGGATAATGAGCAAGGCGAAAACAACGCTCAAAGCCAAGGCAATGGCCAGCAGAGTATAGATAAGGGTGGTGGCCGTACCGGCACTGCTCGCCGCTTGCTTACCGGCCTCTTTGGCTATGCCCCCCTGGAATTCGATAATTTCCTCAAGGGCGTTTAAATAATTCCGCTGCGACTCCCGGACCTCGGTGAGCAGCATTTTTTTGGCCGGTTCTACCTGGGCGGTCTTGATCAATTCCATATAGGCTTCGGTGTGCCGGACGTAGACGGAGCGGGCGTCAGCCCCTTTTTTAACGACCGCCGCCCCTTTTTCACTCTTGATCGTTTTGCTCAAAATTTCAAAAAGCTCGCCGGCCTTCTTGCGGGCTTCGGCAATGCGCCGCAGTTCGTCGGCCTGGCGATCCTTGCTGTCATCGATAATGATATTACGCAACGCCCGGGCAATGACATTGACATTATCGATGATCTGGTTAGCCTGTTCGACCTTGACCATCCGGTCCTCGACCAACAGAACGATCTCCCCGTGCAATCCTTTGATGGCATTAACCGCGTATCCTCCGACGATCAGCATCAGCACCAGAATGATGCCAAAACCTAGACTCAAACGCACTCCGATCTTTAAATTTTTCAACATTCCCATCTCCTTTGCTCGTGAACACTTCCCTGAAGGGACATCCCCATATCGTTCCGGATCAGTAACCAATGAGCACGCACTTCCCTTGCGACGCACTCATTTATCGATGTATTTTCAAAAAAAACCAGCATTTGAACCGAGCCACATAGCACCTGTTTACTGCTATCAATTTTCAAGCCACATTGATCAATACAAATATAAATATTTGAATATAAAATATTTTCAAATAGTTACCACCAAAAGAGTCCACCAAGACAGGTGCGCAGGTGCGCGACAGCGCAGACCATCTGTCTGAAAAAGTAGACAACAAGGCCAAGAACCGTTGGCGCAGAAAAATAAAGGGCCTTACCGGGTTGCAAACAACCGCGTCAGGGACAACTGGCCAGTGGGAAACAAAACACCTGCAGCTTGCGATTCCAGGGTAACCAACTCTAATTACAAATTTTTTCACTTGCCCCCCAGAAAAATACCCGAAGGCCGCACTCCCGATACCCCCCCTTTAGGGGGGCTGTCTACAAAAGCAGACTGTTCCTGTCCACTTTTCCAGACAACGCTCCGGCAACACCTCTGCATCCAAAACAATCCGCACGTCTCGGCAAACGCCTGTTCTTCCAACATGCCGAAAAAACAGTACTATCTTTGGGCGTACCGCGCTTTATCTTTTGGCACACATCCTGCTATGTATTATTGCGTGACCAGCATGGGCATACCAGAAAATTATAGAGAAAATGCAAGAGGAGCCGATGAACAACGTGTTTTTATATGCGGCAAGGGACACTTCGACCTACCGGCAGGTCGAAGAATATCTGACCCGGGTATTATTCAATGGCAGCCTGATCATCCTCCCGCCGGGCACCCAATTTACTTCTCCAGCGTGCCTGGAACTGCGAAGCAATGATGTCATCATCCTCTTTGCCGAGACCGATGAAGACATTGATGACTTACTAGCCTTAAACGATGAATACGAATCGTTCAGAATTATTGTCATTGTCAAAGCAGACAACCTGATCAACACGAACAGATTGATCCTATTCTCCCCACGAATGATCGCCTATTCCGACAAGAATATTAATGATGTCGATATCTACCTGAAAAATATATTTAAATGAAAAGAATTCAAGATTTCAATTTCTCGCAAAACCAGGAATACCCATGAATACATTAAAATTATCCATGAAAATTGGTGGCGGCTTTGGTTTCATCCTGATCCTGCTGTTGACCGTCGCGGTTATTTCATGGCAGGGGCTGACCACCATGGCCAGCGGCATGAAGGAGTATGATCGGCGCGGGGGCAACTCCAACATGGTCAGCTCGCTCCAGGGCAACATGCTGATGGTGCGCATGAAGGTAAAAGATTTCATGATCAACCACCAGGATAAGGATCTGCAGGAATACAAAGACTATATTTCCCGGCTGCAGAGCTTGCTGGATGAGGCCAAAGGGAAAATTAAAAATCCGGAACGAGCGGCTAAACTTGCTAAAATTGATACCAATATCGACACCTACCAACAATCCTTCGAGCAATTGGTGGTAGACATCAAAGAAAGTGACCGCATTATCAATGAGGTTTTGCGATCCCTTGGACCGGCTATTCAGGAAGAACTCACCGCTATCATGATTTCAGCCAGGATGGACAGCGATCTTGACACCATCAGCAAATCCGGCCTGGCTGTCCAGAATTTGCTGATGGGACGGCTCTATGCCCAAAGGTTCCTGGCCACCGCCTCGGAAAAAGATGCCGACCTGGTTGAAAAAGAGCTTGGCAAACTGCGGCTTATTATCGAGCAGCTTGCAGCGACCACGCACCCTGAGCGCAAAGCGCAGGCGCAGCAGGTGCTGGGGCAGGCGAAGACCTATATCGACAGCTTCAAGCAGATGGCCAAGGCCACCTTCAGTCGTAATGCGGTCTATAACGGGGCCCTGACCAGCATCGGCTCCGAAGTGGCTGCTTCAGTCGAAGAAATGCTTAATTCCTATATCAAAAACCAACAGGAACTGGGGACATCGCTGAAAACTACCAGCCAAAATTCCATCAGCACCATGCAAATGACCGCACTGGTCGCATTCCTGCTCGGGGTCGGGTTCGCCGTCTTCCTGACCCGGGCGATCACCGGACCGATCCGCAAAACTGCGGCCTTTGCCGAAACCATGGCACGCGGCGACTTCACCACCAAGCTTGATGTCCAGCAAGGCGATGAGATCGGCCTCATGGCGGTCTCGTTAAATCGCATGGTCGGCCAGCTTGGCGACATGATCAAGGATGTCATTCAAGGCATCAACAGCCTTTCACTTTCCTCCACCGATCTGGCCGCGGTTTCGCGACAGCTGTCCTCCTCAGCCAAGGACACCGCGGACAGATCGGGTTCGGTCGCGGCCGCCACCGAAGAGATGAGCACCAATTTCCATTCGGTCTCCGCCGCCATGGAACAATCCACCAGTAATGTCAACATGATCGCCTCCTCCACCGAGGAAATGACGGCCACGGTCAACGAAATCGCCGAAAGTGCTGAAAAAGCCCGTTCCATTACCGACTCGGCGGTCCAACAATCGCAGGCAGCCTCGGCCAAGATGACCGAACTCGGCGAATCGGCCAAAAAAATCGGCCGGGTCACCGAGACCATCACCGAAATTTCGGAGCAGACCAACCTCCTGGCCCTCAACGCCACCATCGAAGCGGCAAGAGCAGGCGAGGCCGGCAAAGGCTTTGCAGTGGTGGCCAACGAAATCAAGGAACTGGCCCGGCAGACGGCGGCGGCCACGGTCGACATCAAAAACCAGATCGGCGAAATGCAATCCACCACCAGTACAACCATCGAGGACATCTCAAAAATATCCGATGTGATCATCGAGATCAACAGTGTGATCCACGCCATTGCCTCCGCGGTGGAGGAACAATCCGCCGCCACCAGTGAAATCGCCGGCAACATTGCCCAGGCATCCCAGGGCATTGCCGAGGTCAATGAAAACGTGGCCCAGAGTTCGGTGGTGGTGGCCGATATCACCCGTGATGTGGCCGATATCAACCGTCAATCCAATCAAGTCGGCGATGGCTCCGCCCTGGTGCAGACCAGTGCCCAGAATCTCTCCGATCTGGCCGCCAACCTTGAACTGC
>CAIMMA010000244.1 GCA_903842475.1 uncultured bacterium | reverse complement strand
GTGATTCGACTAGGCATAGAACAATTAGCCCTGGCTGCCAGGGATAGCGTTGTTGGCAAACGGTTGGGGCTTCTCTCCAACCAAGCCTCCACCGACAGCCGGTTCACCCATAGTCGCGATCTGCTGCGCCTCCACTTTCCCGGCCAGTTGACCTGCCTGTTTTCGCCCCAGCACGGGTTCTTCAGCGAAAAACAGGATAACATGATCGAATCCAATCACGGCCTTGACCTGGAAAGCGGCTTGCCGGTTTATTCGCTCTATGGCGAGACCCGAAAACCTTACCCGTCTATGTTTGCCGATATCGATATCCTCCTGGTTGACCTGATCGACGTCGGCACCCGGGTCTATACCTTTATCTGGACCGTGGTCCATTGCCTGGAAGTAGCCAAGGAAACCGGTATCAAGGTGGTGATTCTCGACCGGCCCAATCCCATTGGCGGCCATTTGGTCGAGGGCAACCTGCTGCGCCCTGATTGCGCCTCTTTTGTAGGCCGATGCGCCATCCCCATGCGGCATGGCCTGACCATTGGCGAACTGGCCCTTTACTGCAACCGTGAACTTGCCATCAACGCCGACCTTGACGTGGTCCGCATGGCTGGCTGGCATCGGCACATGCTCTTTCCGGCCACCGGCTACCCCTGGGTTTTCCCCTCGCCCAACATGCCGTCGTTTACCGCCGCGCTGGTCTACCCGGGTCAGGTCGTCTGGGAGGGTACCAACATCTCCGAAGCCAGGGGCACGACCCTGCCCTTTGAACTTTTCGGGGCGCCGTTTCTCCAGCATGGCGAACTGCTCGCCTCGCTCCAATCGGTTGCGCTGCCCGGTTGTCGGCTGCGGCCGCTTCGGTTCGAGCCGACCTCGGGGAAATGGACGGGACAGGGCTGCAACGGTTTTCAGGTGCATGTCACCGATCCGGAGCGATTCCGCCCGTACCGGACGAGCCTGGCGTTGCTCCAAGCCATCCGCCGTCTCTATCCCGACCAGTTCGCCTACAAGCAGCCGCCCTATGAATATGAATTCGAGCGCCTCCCCATGGACCTGATCATCGGCGATCGACGGATCCGGGAGGCCTTGGAAAACGGAGTGCCTCTTGAAGAACTTGAGCACAGCTGGCAAGCGGAACTGGCAGACTATCAAGAGCGTTGCCGCGCTGTTTTTCTTTACGATTGAAAAAAACTGCAGTATGCTCGACCCTCCCGTTTATCGGTGCAATGCAGCAATAATCAAGTAAAAACAGGGCGCAACCCGCACCCTTGACAAAGACTGTATGGTCCAGGAGTTTTAAAAACGTGACTCGCGAATGCACCCTGCAGCAACTGGCTGATCTGGTGGGCGGCAGTGTGGTGGGCGATCCCCACCTGCCGGTTCGAGCCCTCAATGGCATCGAGCATGCCGGTCCCGGCGAGATCACGTTTGTCCTCGACGTCAGGCAGCTGCCGCTGCCGGCCCACTGCCAGGCGGTGGCCTGTATCGTCCCCCGCGATGCCGGCCCCATGACCCTCCCGACGATCGTCACCCCCCAACCCTCGGTCGCCGCCGCCCAAATCCACACCTTCCTGCTGTCCACACCCTTTGCGGCCCAAGGCATCCATCCGTCCGCGATCATTGGCAACGACTGCACCATCCCCGCAGCGGTCAGCATCGGCCCGCTGGTCAGTCTGGGCGATGGCGTGGTGCTCGGGGAGCGGGTGACCATCCATCCCGGGGCGGTGATCGGCAACCACACGGTGATCGGCGACGACAGCATCCTCCATGCCCGGGTGGTGGTGGCCGAGCGCTGCACCATCGGCAAGCGTGTCATCCTCCACCATGGGGCGGTGATCGGCAGCGATGGCTTCGGCTTTGCCACCGATAGCCGGGGTCAACATTATAAAAAACCGCAGGTCGGGACCGTGCGGATCGATGATGATGTCGAGATCGGCGCCAACAGCTGCGTTGACCGCGCCGCCTTCGGGGTCACCTGGATCAAGTCCGGGGCAAGGATCGATAACCTGGTGATGGTGGGCCATAACGTGGTGGTCGGCGAAAATTCGATCCTGGTGGCCCAGGCCGGGATCGCCGGCAGCACCACCCTGGGCCGCAATGTTGTTCTGGGCGCCAAGGCCGGGGTCGCCGGGCACCTGCACCTCGGCGATCAGGTCATGGCCGCGGCCATGAGCGGCATCCATAACAACCAGCCCGCCGGCGCCAGGATCGGCGGTGCTCCGGCCTTTGAGGTCAGAAGCTGGGGGCGGGCCACCGCCGCCTTCACTCGGTTGCCGGAAATGGCCAAGGAATTGCGACGGTTACGAAAAGAGGTGGATCGGCTTACCGGTCTGCTGGGATCCACGGAACATGAAAAGGGGACAGAAGCATGACAGCAGTTATTGAAATAGTACTACCCATCGATACCAAAGGCATCATGGCCCTTCTCCCGCACCGGTATCCGTTTTTGATGGTGGACCGGATCGTCGCTTTTGAAAAGGCAAAAAGTATCAGCGGGTTGAAAAACGTCACCATGAACGAACCCTTTTTCCAGGGCCACTTTCCCGGTGAACCGGTGATGCCGGGCGTGTTGATTCTCGAAGGGTTGGCCCAGACCGGCGGCATTCTCGCCATCCTGTCCGACCCGGCGATGCTGGGCCGGCTGGTCTATTTCGCCGGGGTCGATAAGGCCCGCTTCCGCAGGGTGGTCCGTCCGGGCGATCAACTGGTCTATCAGCTGGAGATGATCAAACAAAAAGGGAAAATCACCAAGATGTCGGGGAAGGCTTATGTTGACGGTCAATTGGTCACGGAAGCCGAATTGATGGCGAGTTTTGCCTGAGTTTTTTTTGGTTTTATTGCAAAGCGGTGTGGGGTTGCCTCATCGCTCGCTGTTTTTTAACAGGATACTTTTATGAATATACATCCCGCCGCAGTTATTGATCCCCGGGCGCAACTCGACAGTTCGGCGATTGTCGAAGCCTATGCCGTGATCGACGGCCCGGTGAACATCGGCCCGGAAACCCGGATCGGCGCCCACGCCGTGGTTTCGGGCCATACCACCCTCGGCGCCCGCAACACCGTCAGTTCGTTTGCTTCCATCGGCGCACCGCCCCAGGACAGCCATTATCAAGGCGAGCCGACCGAGTTGATCATCGGCGACGATAACCTCTTCCGCGAATATGTTTCCATCCACCGGGCCACGGTCAAGGCCACCGGCAAGACCCTGATCGGCAACGGTAACATGATCATGGCGTATTGCCATATCGCCCACGACTGTATCATCGCCGATCATGTGATCATGGCCAATCTGGCCACCATGGCCGGGCATGTGGAGATCGGCAGCCATGCCAATCTCGGCGGTATGGTCGGGGTGCATCAGTATTGCCGGATCGGCGACTTTGCCTATGTCGGCGGCATGTCCGGGATTGCTTTGGACGTGCCGCCCTATGTGATCATGGAAGGCACCCGCAACCAGATGCGCATTGCCGGGATCAATAAGATCGGCCTGCGCCGTTCGGGCATGGACCGCGAGACCATCAAGAATCTTGAGGAAGCCTTTAAGATTCTGTTCCGCTCGCCGGAGCTGCTGCTCAAGGATTCGCTGGCCAAGCTGGAAGACGAAATGAAGGATTGCCTGGAGGTCCAGCTGATGGTTGATTTTTTCCGCACCAGCAAGCGTGGCGTGGTCAAGCGGACCCTTGATGACTGAAGGCATTGAACAACCCGCCATTGGTCTGATTGCCGGCGGCGGCCAATTTCCGCTGCTGTTTGCTGATGCAGCGCGGGCGCGGGGGCGGAAGGTTGTGGCGATTGCCCATGTCAACGAAACCTCGCCGGAAATCGAGGACCGTGCCGATCTCACCTACTGGGTCAAGCTGGGGCAATTGGGCAAGATCATCAGCCACTTCCGTCGGGAAGGGGTCGACGAGACCGTCTTTGCCGGCACGATTACCAAGACCCGCATTTTCAAGGATGTCATGCCGGACTTCAAAGGGCTGACCCTGTGGAACAAAATTGATACCCGGCTTGATGATTCCATTCTGCGCGCCGTGGCGGCGACCCTTGAAGAAGAGGGCATTCGCGTCCTGGCCTCAACCTGTTATCTCGACCACCTGTTTTTTCCCCAAGGCGTGCTCACTCGCAAGAAACCCTCTGCAGCCCAGATGGAAGACATCCGTTTCGGCTGGGCCCTGGCCCGCGAAGTCGGCCGGCTCGACATCGGGCAGTGCGTGGTAGTCCGCGACCGTTCCGTGCTGGCAGTTGAGGCCATTGAGGGCACCGATGCCGCCATCCGCCGCGGTGGCGAACTGGCCGGATCCGGCGCGGTGGTGGTCAAGCTGAAAAAGCCGGGTCAGGATTTCCGTTTCGATCTGCCGGCCACCGGCCCCAAAACCATCGAAACCCTGGCTGCGGTTAAGGGTGCCGTGCTGGCGGTTGAGGCCGGGCAGTCGTTGATTTTCGATTTGCAGGCCATGCTCCAGGCAGCCGAACGCGCCGGGATCGTGGTGGTCGGTTTGCGTGAAGACGATCAAGGGGTCTTGCTAAGTTGAGGGTCGCTCCGGTCGCGGAGGCCGGAACGCGGCGAGAGGACAATCAACGTAAAACCGATGGAAGGGGAATGGAACCATGCAGCAAACGACTCGGATCGGCGATATCCTGCGGCGACAACCGGTGGGAGAAATCATTGAAGTCAATGGCTGGGTGCGGACCCGGCGAGATTCCGGCAGTTTTTCCTTTGTGGAAATCAATGACGGTTCCTGTCTGGCCAGTCTGCAGGTGGTTGCCGATGATCGTCTGGCCAATTACGAGACCGAGGTCAAACGGCTCGCCACCGGCTGCTCGGTGCGGCTCCGAGGGCTGTTGGTGGCTTCGCCGGCCAAGGGGCAGGCGGTCGAGCTGCAGGCCGAGGAACTGCAGGTGATCGGGTGGGCCGACCCGGAGACCTATCCGCTGCAGAAAAAGCGGCACAGCTTCGAGTTTCTTCGCTCCATCGCCCATCTTCGTTCCCGGACCAATGCCCTGGGCGCGGTTGCCAGGGTCCGCAGCACGCTCAGTTTCGCCATTCATCGGTTCTTCCACGAGCAGGGATTTCTCCAGGTGCACACTCCGGTGATCACCACCTCCGACTGCGAGGGGGCGGGCGAAATGTTCACGGTAACGGCGTTGGAGCCCGGCCAGCTGCAGGGTGCGGAACCCTTTGCCGGCGATTTTTTCGGCCGGCGTGCCGGTCTGACGGTCAGCGGCCAGCTGCAGGCCGAGATCTTTGCCTTGTCCCATGGCCGGGTTTATACCTTCGGGCCGACCTTCCGGGCGGAGCACTCCAATACCAGCCGGCATCTGGCGGAATTTTGGATGGTGGAGCCGGAGATGGCCTTCTGCGATCTTGCCGACGACATGCAGGTGGCCGAGGCGATGATCAAATCGCTGGTGGAGACCGTCCTGTCAGAGTGTCCCGAAGACCTCGAGCTGTTCGAGCAATTTATCGCCAAAGGGCTGCTGGAAAAGC
>CAIMMA010000243.1 GCA_903842475.1 uncultured bacterium | reverse complement strand
CGGATTCAGTGAACAGCTGGACAGTCGCAAATCCAAAGTCATCGGCATAGAAGGCTTCCTGCATAAACCGGTGATCATGGCCGATCTTGCCCGGTGCGTCCGATCAGTACTCGACAGCTGAGCCCGCCCTCCTTTGGTCGCCAACCATGCGCAGCCGGATTGACCAGCAGCCTACCCATTATTTTTAAGCGGAAAACCCCAGTTGTCGCTGACAAGTGGGCCGCATCAGGAAATTGCATGAAAAAATTGTTCATCAAACAAGAGACCACCCTACTGGACGCCTTGCTCAAGGAAGGGCACTCGCGCACCAAAATCAAACAATTGCTCAAATACCGGGCGGTAAGCCTGGGCGACCTGCCGGCGACCCGGATTGATCAAGTCCTGGCTCCGGGCGACGTGCTCACCATTACTTCGGAAAAAGAGGGTTCCGGCCACTATCCCCCCTGCCCCGGCCTGGATATCATCTACGAAGATGACGACATCATCGTTATCGACAAGCCGCCGGGATTGTTGACCATCGCCTCGGAGACCGAAAAAAAGAAGACCGCCTATTACAAACTGACCGCTTGCCTCGGCGAGCGCACCAACGGCGAAGAACGGGTCTTTATCATTCATCGACTCGACCAGGGCACTTCCGGCCTGCTGGTCTTTGCTAAAAATGAGGCTGCCAAGCATGCCCTCCAGGACTCCTGGCAGGATGCCCGCAAGAAATATCGGGCCATCGTTGAAGGGGTGCCCAAAAAAGACAGCGACACGATCAAAAGCTACCTCTGCGAGTCGAAAATCCACCGGGTCTATTCGGTCCCGACCGATAACGGCGAGTGCAAATATGCCGAAACCTGCTATGAGGTGGTGCAGACGCAGGGCGGGTATAGCTTGCTTGATATTACCCTGATCACCGGCCGAAAGAATCAAATCCGTGTGCATCTGGCCGATCTCGGCCATCCCGTGGTCGGCGACAAGAAGTATGGCGCCAAATCCGATCCGATCAAACGGCTGGCCCTGCAATCCTATACCCTGGAGTTCAACCATCCGGTCAGCGGTCAACCGATGGCCTTCACCCTCGACATGCCGGATAAATTCAAAGGCCTGCTGCATAATGCGGCCAAACCCAAAAGATGAGTTTGCAGCACGGAAAACGCAAGGCTCTTGCCGGGTTGGCAGCTGGATGCACCACGGGAGAGCCGTCCATCAGCACGCGAGGTATGCATCTATGAAAGCTATCGTCTTTTATGTATTGGCCGCCCTGCTGCTGACCGGTTGCGCCACCTTGAGCCGTGAGCAGTGTCAACGCGGCGACTGGTTCGGCCTCGGCATCACCGATGGCCAGAACGGGCAACCAGCCAGCCGGCTCGACCAGCATGCACGCGCCTGTTCCGAGCACGGAATTCATGTCGACAATCAGCAATATCTAAACGGTCGAGCCCAAGGATTGGAGGATTATTGCCGGATCGAGAACGCCTTTGACAGCGGTTTGGAGGGACGGAGATACCAACAGGTCTGCCCGCCCTCCATTGACGCCGTCTTCGAGCGCTACAACCGGGCGGCCTACGAGGTCTACCAGAACAGAAAGGAACTTGAACGGATAGATGACCTGATACAGGATAACGAACGCCGACTTTGGGATAAAGACCTCTACGATGACAACCGCCGTCGGATACGGTCCAACCTCCGTGATCTTGACCGGCAGCGGGACCGCGCACGGCACGACCTCTATTCCAGTGAACAGTACCTGGACCGCCTGATGGAAGAGGCCAGATACTCTCGCAACCGCTGAACCGGGATCGCTTTTCGCTGCGCTGTCCATGCGGTCCTGCAGGCTATCGGCCAAGGCTTCCCCGCCCGACACCGGAGAGGGAGAAGCTTAACTGATCCGACTGCGGACTTCCCGTGACTGTTCACGCGGGGAGACTTTGGCCAGCTCCGCCAGTTCCTCGGCCAGCAGATCCAAAAGGTCGTCCGCCGACACAATGCCCACCAGGCCGCCCTCTCCGTTGACCACTGGAATGCGGCGGATGCCGTGGAGACGCATCAGCCGAATGGTGGCAATCACCCCCTCTTTTTCCTCCACGCACACCAGCTGCGCATTCATGATGTTTTCCACGGCACAGTTCTCGGCCGGAAAAACCTTGGCAACGACCTCGATGACGATATCACGATCCGTGACAATGCCGACCGGCACCCGCTTGCCGTCGACCTCGTCGACGACCACCAGATCACCGACATGATACCGACGCATGAGTTGGGCCGCCTCAACGACGGGGGTCTTTCTGGTGGTAAACACAACTTCCCGATTGCAGAATTCTCCGATGGGCATGGCTATTCCTCCCGACAAGGTGGTGGGTGGGGCAACAGGTGTTCTCCGTTGCCAAAGCATGAAAAATCATCTGGTTTAACAGGAAACTGCTACAAAGATAGGGGGAAGGCGGGAGAAAAAACAATGGGGTTTGAATGGTGGTAAAATGGGTGGAAAATATATTTTTTTTTATTTTAATCCGTCCCCTTTTTATTCCTTTGCAAAATGCTCGCCCCGCCGAGGGCATGGTTTTATTGAAAGCAGAGTATTCGGGG
>CAIMMA010000242.1 GCA_903842475.1 uncultured bacterium | reverse complement strand
TTTGTGAATGATATCGAGTTGGTTGTTGCGAATGCTGCGGGTTCTCCAACCAGTCATGCGGGCCTTGTGATAGGCGATGCCATCCCAATGGACCTGGCGCACGAAACCGCCAATGGCCTCAAAACACTCCCGACGATAAAAGTTGACCATGCCGGCCACCATCTCGTCACTGGTACGCTCCTCCACCAGGCGTCCCTGCTCCTCGATGAAGATTTTGCCGCTGGCCGAGCCCAGCTGCTGATCCTTTTCAAAATAGTCCACGAGGGTGGAAAAATAGTCCGGTCCGATCTCGATATCGCCGTCCATTTTGCATATGTAGTCATACTCTGCTGTCTGGATCTGGTCGTAGCCGAAGTAGAAGGCCTCGACGACCCCCGGCCCCACCGCCCGCACGCCGCGGTCCTGGCGTTTGATCACCCGGATCCAGGGGTGCTGCTGCGCAGCCTTCGCCGCGATGGCGAAGGTGGTGTCCTTTGAGCCGTCATCCACCAGGATCCATTCCACCGGCTGCAGTTTCTGGGCCACGATGCAGTCGATCGTGCCCTGGAGAAATTCCGCCTCGTCCCGCACCGGCGCGACTATCACGATTCGTCGTTGTGCTGTTTCACTCATGTGGTTTCCCTTGTCAGTATGGCATTAAACAACTGTGACAATTGTTTCGCATTTGCCTCTTCCGAGAATTCCCCCTCAATTTTTTGTCGTCCCCCGGCAATGCACCTGGCCCGCAGTTCCGTATCGTTAAGCAGGCGTGCTATGGCCTCGGCCAATGCAGGGGGGCTGGCTGAGGGAACGAGCAGGCCGGATCGGCCGTCCTCGATCAACTCCGGCACGGCGGAGACCGTCGTTGAGATCACCGGTACTCCGGAGGCCATGGCCTCCATCAGCGCCACCGGGATACCGTCCATGTCGCCCTGCGCATCGACCCGGCAGGCGAGCACGAACTGGTTAAGTCCGGCCAACCAGGATGGAATCCTATCGTTGGCGACCGGGCCGAGGAAGGTAATCATCCCGGCTGCTCCCTCCTGCTCTGCCTGGGCCGCAAGGGCTTCCCGCAGCGGGCCGTCTCCGGCGATCTCCAGACGGAACCGGCACCCGCTTCTCTGCAGCATTCCTGCCGCGGTAATCAGGGTGTCAAAGCCTTTCTTTGCAACCAGCCTGCCCAGCGAGCCGATGACCGGCAGTGCGCCTGGCGCGGTGTGCTCCCGTAAACCGGAGAAACGTCCGGGGGAAACCCCGCAGCGCACGATTGCGATCTTGCCCTCATCAGCCCCTTGGGCCACAAGGAAACGGCGGTTATACTCCGAGATGGTCATGGCCTGCGCGGAGCGAGCGACTTTCTCTTTCAATAGCCACCCTCGTTCGAACAAGTCATTAGCGTGGGAGGTGAAACTGAAAGAGATGCCAGCCAGACGGGCGGCGTACATGGCAATATCGGTCGGGACGTGGGCAAAATGCACGTGGAGATGGCGACAGCCGTGTGCCTCCAAAATACGAGCCAGCCGCGTCGCGGCTAAAAAGCGGTAGAACAGTCCAGCGGCGGCACGGTTGCAGCAACCGAGCGTCCACATATCCTGCAGCAACATGGCAATCGTTGCCAGGTAACGGCATGGATGGCGCAGTTTGCAGAGTACCGCAGCGGTCAAAAAAGATCGCCACCCCTGAGGGTACAGCAGGATCGTCTGCTCCGCCAAGATCCGAGCCTCCTCTTCGAGAGCTGGGATGGCGGGGAGGTGAACGGAAATCGGCAACACGTCAAATCCCATGCTGCCCAGGGCTATAATCTCATGGTAGACGAAGGTCGCCGACAGAGCCGGTATTTCTGGTGCCAGGTAGGCGATACGCATACGGTTATCCGTGTGCCGCGCGGGCAGCTTCGATAATTTCCAGCACCCGGCCACAAAAAGCGCGCGATGTAAAACGCGCCTCGAAAACCGCCGCCTGCCGCCGTGTCATCTCCGCAAGACACGTCCGGTCGGCAAGGGCTTCCGCCAGCTTCAGGGCAATGTCCGCCGGTGCGGCCTCGGCGGGAATCACTGCTTCCGGCGTGTCCGGAAGAATTTCATTGAGCGCCTCGTACTCCAGCGCCATCACCGCTGTTCCAGCCACCATGGCTTCAACCAGAGTCATGCCGAAGCTTTCCGAAACAGAGGCGTGCAGATACAGATCAGCCCCGCTCAGCGCCTTCATCACCGCATCCCGCTCGAGCGGTCCGGTCAAGGTAAACAGATCGTCTACTCCCTGTGCGCTGATCTCGGCCCGGATGAACGCACTTTCTTCCCTCTCCTCCGGACCCACCAAGACGAAGCGGCAGGGACGCCCAAGGCGGCGCAGTTCCACCGCTACCGCGGGCAGAATCCTCTGGTTCTTGCGTCGCTCGATTTTGCCGACATTGATAATCACCGGCAAGGCCTGGTCGCCGCGTTCGACTCGGTTGGCAGGGCGTAAGGATGCAACCCCCGGATAGGCGGTCATTATCCGTGCCCCGGCATGCGGCGCGATCTGGCGCACCAGCGTTGCATTCCGTGCAGATACCGGCACCAGGGTGACGCGCGGGTCGTTGAGGGTATCGGTCATCATCCGCTGCAATTGCCGAAACGGCGCACTTCCTGAGGGCAACAGCCCGGCGGCTGAAAACTCAAGCCACGGTTCCGTCCAGAAATGACAGAAGAGCAGTACCGGAACGCGTCCGCCTGCGCCGTGCAGGGCCGCTCCGGCGGTGAGTGGGTCGTGGGCGATGACAGCATCGCAACTGATGGCTTGCGTCTTACAGCGCCGCTCAAGCGCCCACACACTCAGACGGAGTCCGACTAGAAACCAGGCGGGCGAACCGGCAACCCGATGCAGATAACTAGTGACGCGCGCCAAACGGGAGGCGAACCGACCAACAGCGATGCCTTTGCCGTTGGCGGGGGTCAACGTGTCCACCCGGTGCCCGGCTTCCCGCAGAAGGTGGTTTAGTTCCTGGGCAACACTGACCACGCCGTTCCGATCCCGCTCCAAATCCATTATCGAGGTGGTAAGAATGTTCATAGTCACCGCGCACTGTTCATTGGTAGACGTTTGTCCGGCACCATTTTTGGACGGAGAGCGAACGGTGTGTCGAGGGTGACGGTGATGTCGTCGTTCAGCAACAGACCGCTCCGGTTCTTTCCCTCTCCGTACAGCCCCCAGTGGGCCTCACACAACCCCGCCCCTTCAGAACCCCAGCTTTTTTGCGCTTCAGCCACCAGGCGATCATCCTGAAAAAGCATGACGCCGCTCTGATCGACCCTAACTTCAATTTTCACCCACTGCCGCATGGGAAAGGGTATCCGCGACAACCGCATAAAGTTCCCTTTACCGAACACCGGTACATGGAACAACACCAGCCGGTCTTCCCCCTCTTCATGTCCCAGGTTAACGCCGAACAGATCGCCCCATTCTTTCCTGCTGCTGTAAGTGGCAAAGCTGAACCAGCCGCGTTCTCCATTCTTCGGCACATCGGCCCAGACGCTGAAAGCAGAGGTGTAGGCTCCGCGGTAACAATCCGATAGCAGCAGCGCCGGGTACAGGCGGTGACTGTCTCCGCCCGGCAGACTGACAGAGGTGATTTCACCCTTGAACACGTAGCCGTATCCGCCAGTTGTCGGATCAGGAACCACCTGCACGGTTCCGGTGGGAACCCCTTCGACCCGCCACCAACTGTATTCCTCCAGATTGCCGGTTTCATGGCGTGCCTGCCAGTAAGGCGTTACTGTTGCAGTCGGCACCTCGGAAGCCGTTGCTGATCTTGAAATTTGCGATGCAAGGCCAACACCCAGGCTCTGCAGCATAAGGACACCCATGGTAACGATGGGCAGCAAGAAACCACGGGCGTTCTGGCAGAAGTTCCTGCTGGGCCTGGAGCCGGTGGTGGTCCGGTTCATGGAAGCGCTGACTGGTGAATCGCTCAAGATGCAGTGCTTACCCTGGTTGATGCGGTCATAAGCATTGCCGTTGACATTCTGCAAACGGA
>CAIMMA010000241.1 GCA_903842475.1 uncultured bacterium | reverse complement strand
CCGGCGGATAGAAAACTCCTCCACCTGTACCGGAAAGCGCAGTTCCAGCACCTCGGGATCGGTCATCCGGGTGTTGGTCATGTGGCTGTGGACCGCGCTGGTGCCGGGATGGTCCGGTCCGGCGCCGGTGCCGCCGCAGATGGTCTCGTAATTCTGATGGCGTTCATTGCCGTAGAGCACATTGTTCATCGTCCCCTGGGAGGCGGCCAGCAGCCCCAGGGCCCCGTAGAGGCAATCGGTGATCGCCTGGCTGACCTCGGTGTTGCCGGCGACCACCGCCGCCGGATAGCGGGGATTGATCATCGACCCTTCGGGGATGATGATCTTCAGCGGTTTGAGGCAGCCCTGGTTCAGCGGAATATCGTCGGCGATCAGGGTGCGAAAAACATAGAGCACCACAGCCCGGCAGACCCCACGGGGGGCATTGCGGTTGCCCGAATGCTGGCTGGAGGTGCCGGTGAAGTCAATCACCGCCTCCCGGGCGTCCCGATCGACGGTGATCCGCACCCGGATGCGGCTGCCGTCGTCCATGGGATAGACGAAGTTGCCGTCGCGCAGCACCGCCAGCACCCGCCGCACCGATTCCTCGGCATGGTCCTGGACATGGGCCATGTAGGCCCGGACCGTGTCCAGGCCGAAATGTAAAACCATCCGCTGCAACTCGCGCACGCCGGTGGTATTGGCGGCGATCTGGGCGGTGAGGTCGGCCAGATTCTGCTCGACCTTGCGGCAGGGGTAGGGGCCGGACAGGAGCAGGTCACGGGTGGCCTCAACCCGGAATCGCCCTTGGTCCACCAGCAGCCAGTTGTCGATAACAATCCCCTCTTCCTCGATCCGGCGGCTGTCGGGCGGCGAGGAACCGGGGGTGCGTCCGCCGATGTCGGCATGGTGGCCGCGGGAACCGACATAAAAAAGAATCTCGTCGCCGTCCGTATCCCAGCAGGGGGTGATCACGGTGACATCCGGCAAATGGGTGCCGCCGTTGTAGGGGGCGTTCTGCATGTAGACATCGCCGGGCCGCATCCGCCCGCGGTTGTCGCGGATGATCGCCTGCACCGACTCGCCCATGGAGCCGAGGTGCACCGGTACATGGGGGGCGTTGGCCACCAGGTTGCCTTCCCGGTCGAACAGGGCGCAGGAAAAATCAAGCCGTTCCTTGATATTGACCGAATGGGCGGTATTGGCCAGGGTGATCCCCATCTGTTCGGCGATCGACATGAACAGATTACTGAAGACCTCAAGCATCACCGGGTCGACTCCGGTGCCGACAGCCTCGACGCCGGGCCGCGGGGCATACCGTTGGAGCAGCAGATGGTTGCGAGGAGTGATGGTCGCCTCCCAACCCGGTTCGAGCACCACCGTGGAGGTCGTCTCGACAATCAGCGCCGGCCCACGGAACCGTTGGCCGGGCACCAACTGGTCGCGCTGAAAAAGCGGCGCCTGGATCCATCCGCCTTGACTCCACAGGGGGGCGATGGATACCGGTAGGGGCGCGGTGGCCTGCAACGGCAGTTCCGGATCGATCAGGGACTCGGTGGTGCCGATGGCCTCGATGGACAGGGCCTCGACGATCAGGCTGCGATCCGGGGCAAGGAAGCCGAACTGCTGGAGGTGGGCGGCTTCGAACTCCCGCCGCATCGCCTCCGGGCTATCCAGGGCCACCGCCAGGGCGGTGTCGGTGCCGGCGGAGCGCAGGTGCGCCGTGACCAAACCGGCAATCCGATCCTCAGCCACTCCCTGTTGTCGAACCTGGCTGCAGGCCTCGGACAGCAAAGGGGTCGCCGCCGTGGCCAGGACATCGGCCAGGGCGGGATCGCTGAAGGGGTGTTCGATCTGCACCTCGCGCAGGGCCCGGACATCGGCCAGCCCCATGCCGTAGGCGGAAAGCACCCCCGCCAGCGGGTGGAGAAAAATTCGCGTCATGCCCGAGGCATCGGCAACCCGGCAGGCATGCTGGCCGCCGGCGCCGCCGAAACATTGCAGGGTGTAACCGGTGACGTCGTAGCCCCGCTGCACCGAAATTTTCTTGATGGCATTGGCCATGTTCTCCACCGCGATCCGGAGAAAGCCCTCGGCCACGACCTCCGGCAGCGGCGCGCCGGCGGTGCCGCCGATCCTGGCGGCCAGCAGGGCGAAATCCCGCCGGACCACCGCCGCGTCCAGCGCCTGGTCACCCTGCGGCCCGAACACCCGGGGAAAATGGTACGGCTGGATTCGCCCCAGCAGCACGTTGCAATCGGTCACGGTCAAAGGGCCGGACCGCCGGTAGCAGGCCGGACCGGGGTTGGCGCCGGCGGAATCGGGCCCCACCCGGAAACGGCCGCCATCCCAATGGAGGATGGAACCGCCGCCCGCGGCCACGGTATGGATACGCATCATCGGCGCGCGCATCCGCACCCCGGCCACCTGGGTTTCAAAACTGCGCTCGAACGCACCGTCATAATGGGTGACATCGGTGGAGGTGCCGCCCATATCAAAGCCGATCAAACGGGAAAACCCGCCCATGGCCGCGGTCGCCACCATGCCGACCACACCGCCGGCCGGGCCGGAGAGCACCGCGTCCTTGCCCCGGAAGAGCCGGGCGTCGGTGAGCCCGCCGTTGGACTGCATGAACATCAGCCGGGTCGCCCCCAATTGGCCGGCAACCTGATCGACGTAGCGGCGGAGGATGGGGGTAAGATAGGCATCGACCACGGTGGTGTCGCCGCGGCTGATCAATTTGATCAGCGGGCTGACCCGGTGACTGACCGAGACCTGGGTGAATCCGATGGTTTCGGCCAGGTCGGCCAGCTGCTGCTCATGGTGATGAAACCGGTACCCGTGCATCAGCACAATCGCCACCGAACGCAGCCCCCGGTCATAGGCCTGCTTAAGATCGGCTTCGGCCTGCAGCGCATTGAGCGGCAGCTGCACCCGACCCCGGGCATCGATCCGCTCCGCCACCTCGATCACCTGAACATACAGCATCTCCGGCAAAACGATGTGACGGGCAAACAGCAGGGGCCGGTTCTGGGTGCCAATCCGCAGTCCGTCGCCGAACCCCCGGGTGATCAGCAGCAGGGTCGGCTCGCCTTTCCGTTCCAAAAGGGCGTTGGTGGCCACAGTGGTACCCATTTTAACCGCCGCGATCCGCTCGGCGGGGATGGGAGCATCGCCGCCCAGCCCAAGCAGGGTCCGGATGCCATGGAGGGCGGCGTCCGGGTAACGCTGCGGATTTTCCGAAAGCAGCTTGCAGGTCGCAATCCCGCCGTCGGGTCGTCTGGCGACGATGTCGGTGAAGGTACCGCCCCGATCAATCCAGAATTGCCATCTGTTGTCTGTTGCCGCCTGCATGCACGATCCCCTGGTTTATCGCCAACACCCACTCCCGGTGCGAAACAGTCACCTCTTCGCATATCAGCCGGTGCCTGTCAATATTTTCATGGGGTTCAGCAGCGGCTTCCGGAGTGAGCTTCGGGGACGAGCCAGGCCCACATTGTAGGTCGACGGCAACAGGCTTCGCCCTAATTACACATAATATTTCTCTTGAATTGGTACCCACGGGAATGGCCTGGCACCGCCAGTTTCAGTTCGCAAGCCGCCAAGCGATACGATTTTCCCTTTGACATCGACAAGTTCTCCCCCCTAAAATAACTGTATGCCGTCTAAGCGTTCCACACTCACCTTTGGTTATCAGCCCCCTGGCGCCATCGCCCTTTTCATGCGAAGCCAACTCGTCCTGCCACGTATATTTACCTTCCGGACCGTCTATCGTTGTGCAGGAAGGCTCTTTTCCAGGCAAGCCAATAAAGCCTTGCCGGAATGCCATCGCCGGAACCAGGAGCTGTCCGGTTCTCATTTTCCCTTGCCGAACCGGACCTTCAAATGCTTCGCCTCGGGCCTGCTGCCCAGCCTGTGCGGCAACCAGATCCCAGGTGCTTCCTATTTCTGCACCAATTTCAGCGAGGTTTTTACCAACATCGGCCTGGTCACCGTGGCCCTGCTGCTGCTGAGCTTGTTTATTCTTAATCAACGCAAAAAGGCTATCATTTCCGATAAATCCAAAGCGCTCGAAGAAACCGAAGCCAGATATCGTCTCCTTTTTGAACATTCGCCCATTCCCCTGATGGAAGCGGATTTAAGTGCCATCAAAACCTCCCTTGATCAGATAGCCGGACAAGGGATCACCAATCTGAACCGTTACTTGAGCGAAAACCCGGAATACCTGATCCGATGCGCCACCATGATGCGGATCCTTGATGCCAATCTGGCCGCTTTTAAAATGTACGGGGTTGACAACCCCGAAGCGCTCACTCGACTCACCGCCGTACTGCCGGACGAACAAGACATCCCATTCAAAAATGAGCTGATATCGCTCGCCAAGAGCGGCGAATCTGAAATCGTTCTACAAAACCGAGCTCTTGACGGCTCCATCCTGACGTTCGAACGACGCACGGTTGTGGCCGCAGGTTTTGAAGCCACCTGGCGCAAGGTGTTTGTCACGGTGATCGACATCACCGAACAGCTACGCTTGCGCAACGAAAACAAAGCGTTTGAAAAACAGCTGCAGCACACCCAGAAACTCGAGGCCATCGGCAGCCTGGCCGGTGGAATCGCTCACGATTTCAACAATATCCTCACCCCGATCATGGGCCGGGCCGAACTGATGCTGGTCGAAAACAGCAACAACCCCGGACTGCAGGAACATTGTCGGGGCATTGTCGATGCCTCGCGACGCGCCCGCGATCTGGTAAAACAAATTCTCACCTTCAGCCGTCAAGTTGATCAGGAGATCAGACCGATACCGCTTGCTGATATTATCCAGGAAGTCATCCAGCTCGTACGCCCCACCCTGCCCGCCACCATCGAAATCGTTTGCGCCTTGCCCGACCATTGTCCGCGAATCATGGCCGATGCGACCCAGTTGCACCAGGTGCTTATGAATCTGGTCACCAACGCCTTCCATGCCATGGAAGAAACCGGCGGCAAGCTCCACATCAGCCTGAAAACCGTTACCCTCGGTGTCGGCGAGTTCAATGATTTTTCCGCCAGCCCCGGTTTGTACCAGCAACTGACGATTGAAGACACCGGTCAAGGCATGGATGAGGTCACCATGGCCAAAATTTTTGATCCCTATTTCACCACCAAACCGCGCGGCAAAGGCAGCGGCCTGGGTCTGGCCGTGGTGCTCGGCATCCTGCGCGGCTATGGCGGCGAAATTCGGGTGACCAGCCGTCTGGGCCAAGGTACCGTGTTCACCCTTTACTTCCCGGTGTTCGAGCTCACCGCCGAGCAGACCCCGTTCCAGCACGACCTCAACGAACCGATGCCCCGGGGTACCGAACATATTCTTCTGGTTGACGACGAAAAATCGATTGCCGATGTGACCACCAGCATGCTAGAGCGACTGGGGTATAAGGTGACGGTTCGGGTCAGCAGCTATGACGCGCTGGAAGCCTTCCGCAATCTGGCGGACCAGATCGACCTGCTCATCGCCGACCTGAGCATGCCGCAGATGACGGGATTGCAGCTCTACCGGGAAATCAAAAAACTCCGGCCGAGCGTCAAAGTGATCATCTGCACCGGATTCAGTGAACAGCTGGACAGTCGCAAATCCAAAGTCATCGGCATAGAAGGCTTCCTGCATAAACCGGTGATCATGGCCGATCTTGCCCGCTGCGTCCGATCGGTACTCGACAGCTGAGCCCGCCCTCCTTTGGTCGCCAACCATGCGCAGCCGGATTGACCAGCAGCCTACCCATTATTTTT